>NZ_JACSOE010000004.1:0-115359 GCF_014349115.1 Alteromonas sp. BZK5
TAAAAAATCCGATACCAGAGACTGATATCGGATTTTGAAGCCTTAAAAAGATCGGTCAACCGATCATGAAAATTTTCTTAACTGATCGGCATTAGGCATCCCTGCCGGCTTTTTTTTCGCTTTTTATCTACATAGCGAAATTTATCTGTCCGAAAAAGTTATGATTGATGTATAAACTGATTAACTGGAAATGAGAAGGGAAATTGCGTGAGGGTAATCTCTATTTTTATTTGTGTATTCTTATGCGGCTCGCTCTCCGAGGCTTGTGCTGAAGACATCACGCCTTCGTTCTCACAGAAACTCGATATCCAAGTGCGTTACGATAATCGCTCCAATCGCCCTAGCCGTGAACAATATCGATTGCGTTACTATCCATCGCTCGCCCTCACTTCTACATGGTCGGTAAACAGTTTTATTGTTACTGGCGATGACTTTTCATCTAGCCACAATACGTTTGGTAGCGACACAACCGATTATCTTTATGCAAGACGACTGTACCTCAGGCATGAAACAAATGCGGGCAAAACTGAACTAGGCATTATTCCCACTTATAAAGGGCGAGTTTCTTCAACAGGCTTGTCCAAAGATGGATGGATTACTGGCATTCGCCACGTGAGAAAGCTGCAAAACAACACTGCTCTTGAAATAGTGGTGGGGCAACTGGCGAATGCCGAAGCTTCCGAGGCGTTTAACGTTGGTGAAGAAGATGAATACTTTGAGATTGAATATTCGGCAAAGATGGGGGGACGACATAGCTATGAAGCCAGTTTTGAGCGAATGCTAAACGGCACATTCGCCCGCGCTGAATATCGATTCCGAATAAATGAAGAAGACACTGCTTTTGTTGAACTGGTTCAGCGCACCGACGAAAGTGCTGCGAAAATAGTAGTGGGCACCAGCGGCGAATTCGCTGCAAGCGCTTTTAACACATCATATCCTATCGAATATTTTGCTTACTATTCCTATATAGACAGTAGTTTTGGTGAGCGCGCTGAATTAATTGAAGACTTCCTAGGAACTGGTCACGGCGGCTCTCTGGAATTTAGTGGCGTGCTATCGGAGAAGCATGATGTTGAGTGGTTTATAAGAGCTGATGTGGTAGATAGTGTCAGTCGATTACTGGCAGGAGTAAAACTCTCCTTCGATAGTTGAATGAAACAAAGCGCCTACACCACATAAAAAAGGCCCATCAAACGATGGGCCAAACAGCAAGAACGCGTACACACTTTAACAGTGCATAGTGAGTTACGGTTTATCGACAAACAGAGTTCAGTTATCGCAGATTACGTATTTTTAATCTTAACAACTTTCAACGATATTTAGGTTTTATTACAATTTGGCGGTGTTGATAGGAATTATCTTCATTTTATTTCAAGGTTTTACCCGTTAAGAAAAGGTGTTTTTGTGCCAAGCCGCTACGCTCAGTTCAAAGAAAAACTTCCCATTTCTCGACTCTCAGATGAAGCGCTTCTAGCGTTTCGTGTCCTCTTTGATGATCCCCTAGATATAGTAGACTTAGCTCAGGATATATCTGACTTAACGCTCTACCCTGAACGCCTGAAAGACAGTTACAGGAAAGAATGGGAAGCGTACGTGATCAAGGCGCTGGCCTTTGAAATAAGGCAGCATAATGACCTTTCACCAGCAGAATTCATTGAATTAATGATGAAAAAAGTGGAAGCCGTTCAGCAAAGTGATGAAACCTATCAGAATTTACTGCGCCAAGTCCATCACGCAAAAAGCATTACCCAATCTAGTAATACCATCATATTCCCTACGCCGTTACGTCAGCAGCTAACCGCATTCCTCTTACCGATAACAACAATGACGCATCCTAAGAAGTAATGTAGTGCAGCCTTCGCTAAAGGGGCTCTACAGACCCCACGCGCTGATTGGGTACACTACTTATTGGCACTTTTGTATTTATACTGTGAAGGACAATACCCTCTGTCTACACCTTCAGGTCGCAAGCTAGCGTGCTTTGTTTTTCTGCCCGATACACGCTCTCGCCAGTTTTTGAAAGTTTTCTGTTTGAGGTTTTTGCGCATAAGCTTTATTACGTCTTTTTCTGGCAGCCCGTATAAACGCTCAATGGCTTCAAACGGCGTGCGGTCTTCCCACGCCATTTCAATTATTCGTGATTCTTGTTCTTCAGTTAATGCCATCTCTTACTTCTCAATATGCATTTTTAACCCTTTAGATACTAAGCTAACGCGCATTTTGTTCAGTACACCAGTCTAAAATAACACGAGGACAATTACGTATTTGACGAAATACCCACCAGCTCATCGTCTTTTTCAAACGCTAGCTTCAACAACTCGGCGGCGGCTTTCGCATCGCTCAGCGCGCGGTGATGCTGCTCCATTTCTATGTGAAAATGCTTTGTTAAGTTTGCCAGCGAGTAAGAAGGCAGCCCAGGATAGGTGCGACGCATTTCACGAACGGTACACATTTTGGGTCGCCTGAAACTTTGCTCTAGTCTTGCAAACTCTTGCTTGATGAACCCATAGTCAAAGTTTACGTTGTGAGCCACGAACACAGCGTCTTCGGTGAAATTTGCCACGTGTTCCGCTACTTCAGCAAAAAGCGGAGCATCTGCCACCATGTCATCCGAAATTCCAGTAAGGCGGGTAATGTTGCTAGGAATGCGGCGCTGCGGATTTAACAGGGTTTGAAACCTGTCTACCTCTTTCCCACCAACAAGTTTTACCATACCTATTTCGGTAATCCGGTTGTAGCTGCTGTTTCCCCCAGTGGTCTCTATATCTACCACAACATAAGGCTGTGCTGGGTCGCGTATCCATTTCACTGTTGTTACCGCAACGTCAAATCCAGCTTGCTGCAAACGTTGAATTGAAACCAGCTGATTTCGGCGAAGCTGATCGCCAGGCGCTTTGATTTCTTCAAAGCGAAGTGCGCCGTCAAATACCATGATATCGGGGAAGCCATCTCGGAGGCTCTCAAAGTCTTTACACATCATGCGAAGTAAAGCGTAGATTTGCTCTAGCGAAGCGTGCTCAATCAGTGCTTCTATAGGAGTAAGTAAATGACTAGACCACATAAACAAGCTGTTCACTTTACCGTAATGCATCGTGGCCATTTTATGAATGTGAAAACGCAGTTTTTCTTTGCTATCAAGCGCCTGTAACAACGCTTCAATACTGTGTTCAAACTTGGCGTAAAAGTTATTCTGTTTAAGCGATAACGGTCTGCGATCAAACTCAGTAACCAGCGTGTCTTCTTCGTAAAGTTGCTTCCAAAAGGTAAGGCCGAACAAAGTGCGCCATAATCGGTTTTCCGTGCGCCAGCCTTCAATGCCGTGCCTTGCATAATGCGCCAGCACACCACGCTCAACCTGTTGGTTTTGGCTTACGTCGATTTCCAAAGTTCGACTCGCATTACGAAGCATATCGGTAACCGTACTGGTGCGCTTTTTATGGTATTTGCGGGCGTAAAAATCTTCTGCAAAAGCTAACAGTGTATCCGATGGCGGATTATCAATTATTTCTTCAAGTGCTTGCTTAACGCCATCTTCATCTCCGTCTTTGTAGCTCTCTCTTAGCCACTTCTCTTTTGCCTTATCGCTTTGCGCCAGCTTCAACACCTCTAGTCCTTTCGGTCTATCAAAAGCCAACACCTTAAGGCCTAACGCATACAGTAATTGGTCGCGATAAAAGCTGGCCGACACACCCTCAGTCGCTGGGAGTTCACCTTCGGCAATGGCAAGCAACATATCATCGTTATAAAAAGCTAACTGGCTGTAATGGTTAGCGTAAAACCATGACGCTTGGGCGTCGCTTTTAGTTTCAAAACGCGCCGTATCCGTTACGGAATCAGAACGGGTTCTCATTACGCCTAAATCGCGCATAGAAAACTGATTTAGACGGCTTTTGGTGTTACCAAAATAGATAAACAGCAAATAGCGAAGTGCATCGTCGAACAAGCACACTAAGTAGTTATCTAGCGAAAAGCGCTCTGGCCAGCCTCTAGCTTCGATATGTTCATTAAGCAACGTCACGAGTTTAGGCTTGGTGAGAGATGCGAGCCCCTGAATACTGCCGTATTCAGCAAGTAGCTCAAGCAGAGCAACTTTGGTCAAGACACCTGCGATGTCATTAAGCGAAGCGTGGGTAAGGTCACCAAACCAGCCGTTGTCGGTAAGCCAATCTATTTGCTCTTGTGGCACAGCGATTTCGCTATAATTGAACTGCGTCCTGTCAATCACTGCGTACTTGCGATTTGCAGCGCGCACAACAATACACTGTTTGTCATCGTCTAACGCTTTAAAACGCCTAACAAAGTCAGTGGCTTCGTCACTTAGAAGCGCCCTGCTAGCACCCTCAAAGAACCCAAGGAACTCGTGAAAGTGTGTAAGGTAATAACGTGGCGGTAAATCTTTTCGCATGAGGTATCTTTGGCTATGAAAACACCAATAGTGTATATTTATACAGCCCCGCGAATCAAATTAAATCCTCCGCGATTGGGTATCACATCTGCTGCCAATAGTGCACAGCGTGTACTTTTACACGCGTACGCGCTGTTTGGACACCCAATGAAAGAACGAAGAAAGCTGCGCATCTGCCAATAAACGCTGCAAATTGAAGTAGTGTTTGGCCAACGTCATCTCATCATAAAATCGATGTATACCGCTGTGACATTGTCTGCAAATGTAAATGCCGTCCTGAAGCTCCGCTTTGCTAAAGTGCTTTTTAAAATAGGTACGCCTGTGCATTTTTCGCGGTATAAGATGATGGTAAGTAAGGCGAGTTTCTCTATTACAGCACGGGCATTGACCGACTTTATTTGCCACAAGGTCACCTTTTTCGTCTATCACATCTATTATTTGTGCACCCAGTTTTCTGATTACTCATAAGCGTCAAATGGCAGTCTTGTCCTTTTCTCTTAAAATCAGATACAAGGGGCGTGTCTAAAAGAAAATCCACTCGTCTTTGCATTACGTAACAAATAGCATTAGTGATTACAAAGGCATTTAAATATGAGTTTAACTCGTTCCATGGGCTTTTCCTGTCCTTACTGTATGGCCCCAAATGATGTTGAAATAGATGAAATTAACGATGTTGGCCAAGTACAGGTGCTCGACTGCCAAGTGTGTTGTCAGCCCATTGAGCTTACTGCTTATCAGCACGGTGATGACATTCAGATAGAGGCAGAAAGAGAGAATGACTAAGCAGTTTACCCGCGGTGATATAGACGCCCTTGCACAGCGCTACCGCGCAAACCTAATCAATAGTTTGTCTGGTTTTAAATCGGCGACTTTGGTGGGTACAACAAACGGCGTTACAAACAATTTGGCTATAGTGAGCTCTATTGTTCATGTCGGTGCAAACCCGCCTCTCATTGGCATGATCATGCGTCCTCATACCGTCACGCGAGATACGTTAAGCAATATAAAACAGCAGGGCTTTTATACGCTAAATCACGTGTCTGTTGACTGGGTCGACAAAGCCCACCAAACATCAGCCCGCTATGCGCCAGATGAAAGTGAATTTGAAGCCGTTGGGTTAACCGCGCAGATCAGTGAGTCCTTCAGTGCGCCGTATGTCAAAGAAAGTGAAATTAAAATGGGCTTAAAAGTAGCACAGCATTTTACTTTGCTTAATGAAACCGAAATGGTTATCGGCGAAATCCAGGAGCTCTACGTTCCTGAGCAAATAATAGATTCAGACGGCTATGCAGATATAGAGCAAGCGCAAACGGCCTGTATCTCAGGCCTAGACAGCTACCACAGCACACAACGAATTGCGCAATTTGCATATGCAAAGCCCGATGTAAAGTTAACCGTGAAGTGAACTAATAAACTGTCCAGCGGTCTTATATTCAATACTTAAGATTGTAACTCTGAAGTTTATTTAATCTGGATCAAGCGAAAATGCGACATTTCGTTCGATCTTTTTTCAAAAAGAGATAGTATTTAAACATGAAACAAAACCTGCCTCTTTGGGCAGGTTTTTGCGTTTAAGGCACTGAATAAAAAAGAATCATTATCGTTTCTATCTCTTAAGGAGAATGTTATGAAATCTGTAAATCGCCGTGACTTTTTAAAGCTTTCTGGCTCGACAGTTATCGGTCTTACATTAGGTGGTGTAGCGTTACGTGCTCAGGCTCAAGAACAATTGAGCGCTGATGACCCTACTGCAAAAGCACTGAACTACACACCGTCGTCAACTGTTGAAGGTGCAAAATGCGCAAACTGCATGTACGTGCAGGGCGCCGATGGCGAACAACACCGCCCTTGTAACATTTTCCCTAATAAGCTTGTTAACGCTGATGGCTGGTGTAGCGCTTGGGTGAAAAAGCCTGGCTAACCAATCGAAAGAAAAGACGTTCAAAAGCCCTTGAGTTAAACCAAGGGCTTTTTTCGTTTCTGTTGAGGCGAAATACGATTATGTATCCTCATTTCCCGCTAGCGAACTACATCAATTCCGTCTTCGATACCTTTTAGCGCTGGGTTGTCAAAACGTGTAGGCAGAAGGCCAGGCTTAATGAAGAAGCCGTGTTTTGCTTCAAAGACTCTACCTATTTTCAACACGCTTTCGTCTTGCCACTTTCCACCAACAAAGCTAATTCCCACAGGAAGATCTTTCACCTGTCCAGCGGGCACTGTGAGATGCGGATATCCTGCAATTGCTGCCAAATACCCGATACCGATAAAACCGACTGGCGAATGGTCACCATATACGCCGTCTATTAAAAAAGAAGGGCTGTTTGAGGGCGCAACTAGTACATCAACATTGTGCTTTGCTAATAACGTATCAATACCATTTTTGCCCGCCGTGTCTTGAATAAGGCGCAGTGCATTTTGATACTTTTCGCTGTCAATGGCTGCCGACGCGAGCGATTTTTCGAAAATGTCTTGATTGAATAACGCTAACTCGCGCTCTGTTTTGTTATTGAAATCGATAAGCTCAGACAAGTTCCTTGCAGGAAGCTCTGCTGGAGACCCCGATAAGTATTCGTTAATACTATGATGGAACTCGCTCAGCAGAACATTATAAGAGTCGGCCCAAAATGAATCTGGCTGAGAGAAGTCACTGATGTCCACCAGCGTCGCGCCCGCCGCTTTAAGCTGCTTTAACGCGCTTTCATAAACAGCCAGTACATGAGGGTTATCACCTTGGCGGTACCTAACCACACCAATACGCTTGCCTTTTAAATCTGTAGCCAGCATTGAAGATGTTGGCATAGAAGGGCGGTGAGACTCTGCGTCTAGTGTCGCGTTATCGCTTGCATCAGGGCCCGCCATGATTGCCGTCATTAGCCAGGCGTCTTGAACGTTAGACGTCATTGGTCCTGCGGTGTCCTGACTGAAAGAAATAGGCACTATGTGAGTTCTGGAAAGCAAGCCCACGGTTGGTTTAAAGCCGACTACCCCGTTTATGGATGCCGGACAAATAATAGAGCCATTGGTTTCGGTGCCCACGGCAAGTGACGCGAGGCGAAGTGACATGGCAGCGCCCGAGCCCGATGACGAGCCACAAGCACTTCTTGATAGCATATGCGGGTTTCGGGTAAGCCCGCCAACTGCACTCCAGCCGCTGATAGAGGATTCAGAGCGAAAGTTTGCCCATTCAGACAAATTGGTTTTACCCAAAATAATTGCCCCTGCCGCTTTCAGTTTTTCTACGATCGGCGCATCGCGACCAGTGTCATTAGTAATAAGCGCCATTGAGCCGGCTGTGGTGGGCATCTCTGCACTTTCTATATTATCTTTTAGCAGTACGGGAATACCTGCCAGAGGGCCCAGCGTCTCGCCATTCGCTAGTTGTTTATCGATGGCCTTCGCTTCGGTCAGCGCGTTAGGGTTCAACGCTAAGACGCTATTTACCTTTCCATCTAGTCGTTCGATTCGCGCAAGATAACCGCTAACGAGCTCAGCAGATGTCGTGTCGCCACTCGCAATAGCTTGCGCCTGAACGTGAGCAGGCTTATCTAACCATTGCTCAATCTTATCTGTATGATTTGCTTGAGACACGCATGCAGTGCATAGCACGACTACGGCCAGCAAAAAACCCTGTTTCAACATAAACCTTTCCTTAACGTATGATCCTAGCGCCTGTTACTCCTTCTTATTATGCAGCGTTTGACGGCAATAGAAGGTAACGTAATGTTAGTTTCTTATACGTTGAATCAGAAATAGTTCACTGTCTAAGAATTATTTTGCCGTTTCCGCAACGGGAAGCTTATGAAGGAGGTTATCGAGCTTATATTCATCAAGCAGTAACTGATACCGCCCATCTTCAATAAATAGCCGAAGGGTGGCGTTAAACTTGGCTCTTAGCGCTGGGTCGGGGATCGCAGCACTGTAAGGCGATATAGGAAAAAGCTCATGAAAGACGGTTGCGTCTTCGGCATAAGCACTGTTTGCAGATTTGAAGTAGTTGAAAATATTTCTATCGAGAATGGCAACATCGACACTGCCGCGCATCAGCATGTCCACTTGACGATCTTGTCGTGCCATTTCTATATAGGTAGTTTGCGATGCGAGAGTTCGCCCAAAGTCCTCACCTAGTACCGATTGAGCGGTTTGAAAAGCAATGACGCTTTTACCTTTCAAATCGTCGATACTGTCTATCGTCAGTTCTCTGTCTGCCCGTGTTACCACGACGTTCTGATAGATAATATATGGCTCAGATAAAATGCTTTGATCGACCGTGTGTGCAGGATTAAGGGTAAGTCCAATGTCAACGGCGTCATCTTTTAATAACCTTGCCGTACGCCCGAAAGGAACATAAATAGGCGACAATCCATATCCCATTTCAGCAAGGATCGCCCGCACCAAGTCAACTTCAAAGCCGGTGTGCTCTTGTGAAATAACGTATGGAGGCTTGTTCCAGCCTACAACCACATCTAGCTCTTTCGCGCTAAGCGGTATGATAAAACACAGTAAACAAACAGCAGATAAAAGTGCGCGCATACAACAGATGAACCAGACTATAAATTAAACGATACCCTTCTCATAATATAAACTTATATTAGAATTTCACCAGTCGACAAAAGGTTAGTTTTTCTCGAGGCTTACGTAATCAATTGAGCAGCCAAGTTTTATTGGGTACTTGAGAGCCTGTTGAGAACCAAAGTGGTTAGATTTGATCATGCCTCTGTAAGCATCGCGTTTTCATTTACTGAAAGCTTTTCGCTTGCCTGCATTTTGTTTACTGCCAAGCAAAGGTACAATAATGCGCAAAGGTCTCAATGAACGATAACTATGGCTTGGCTACAACTTCGAATTAATACCTCCTCTGAACATGCAGAATCAATAGGCGACATGCTGACGGCCAACGGCTCACAAGCAGTGACCTATGTGGATGCGAAAGACACCCCTATGTACGAGCCCAAGCCGGGTGAAGTGTTACTGTGGCCCGATACACAAGTCGTCGGCTTATTTGAAGCTGATGCCGATATGAAAGGCATCCTTCAGCGCTTGGGTAAAGCCAAAGTCTTGGGCCCTGATTTTAAATATAAGCTTGAGCCACTTGAAGACAAAGACTGGGAGCGAGAGTGGATGGATAACTTCCATCCCATGCAATTTGGCGAGCGATTGTGGATATGCCCAAGCTGGCGCGATGTTCCCGATCCAAACGCCGTTAACGTAATGTTAGACCCAGGTCTTGCCTTTGGTACTGGCACGCACCCTACCACTGCGCTTTGCTTGCGCTGGCTTGACGGCATAGAGATGACGGATAAAACCGTCGTCGATTTTGGCTGTGGTTCAGGAATTTTGGCGTTAGCTGCGCTGAAGTTGGGCGCTAAGCGCGTCATCGGCATTGATATCGACCCACAAGCGCTACAAGCAACAAAAGAAAATGCACGACGCAACGGCGTTGAAGACCGTTTGGATGTATACCTTCCTGAAGACCAGCCTGAGCTTGAAGCCGATGTCGTGATGGCGAACATCTTGTCAGGTCCATTACTAGAACTTCAAAGCGTTATTACAAATTACTGCAAGCTAGGCGGTTTGTTAGTTCTTTCTGGCATTTTGGCGGAGCAAGTTACGCGCATAGAAGAAGCGTACGCTCAAGATATTACACTTGAACCCAGTGCCATAGATGGCGAATGGGCGAGAGTGTCGGGCAAAAAACACTAAGTTTGAGCGATAAACCGACCAGTCGGTGAAAATTACGCCCAGTTAGAATAGTGTGTTTTCGGTAAACTACCTCAAAATTGCGACGAAAATTTGTACGACAAAGCACGTTGCCGCCTAATTAATTGTTAATTTTTTTCACATTACAGCCCTTTCAAATCGGGGGCTGTAAGACTTTCGTACAATATTTAAACTAAAAATCGACGTTAGCTTACTAATGTGACAGATTTTTTTCACTGTCAAGACCACGGAGTGAAATTTTGTGCGATTTTTAGCCTTTTCAAGCCTTGCGAAAACACGTACACTTAGCGCCCCGTTTTAGCCGGGTGTATATTTTCTGTGCAGTTTTAGATGGCGAGCTATACATTTTACAATGCGAATTGGACCTTACGAGTTAGAAAACAATTTGATGTTGGCCCCCATGGCTGGCGTAACAGACAGACCGTTTCGCCAACTTTGTAAGCGCTTAGGTGCAGGGCTTGTTGTTTCAGAAATGCTTTCGAGTAACCCGAAAGTTTGGAACACAGCTAAATCACAAGCGCGTATGAATCATGAGGGTGAAGAAGGCATTCGCTCTGTACAGATAGCTGGGGCTGATCCTGAGCTTATGGCTCAAGCAGCACAATTTAATGTTGAGAACGGTGCGCAAATCATCGATATCAACATGGGTTGTCCTGCTAAAAAGGTTAATAAGAAGCTAGCAGGTTCTGCATTGCTTCAATACCCAGACACAGTGGAAGCGATTATTAAAGCAGTAGTTAATGCTGTTGATGTACCCGTGACACTAAAAATTCGTACCGGCTGGAACCCAGAAAATCGCAATGGGGTAGAGATTGCCCGCATTGCAGAGCAAAACGGCATACAGTCGCTTGCTGTTCACGGCAGAACACGAGCTTGTATGTATAAAGGAGAAGCTGAATACAGCACCATACGTCAAATAAAGGCGGCAATTTCAATTCCTGTTATTGCAAATGGTGATATTACTTCTCCAGAGAAAGCACAAGAGGTGCTGAATTACACCGGTGCAGATGGCGTAATGATAGGTCGCGGCGCGCAAGGTAAACCTTGGATATTTAAGCAAATCCAACATTATCTTGAAACGGGCGAGAACCTACCAGCACCGCCGCTGTCAGAGTTATATGAACTCTTGCATGAGCACGTAGCCAATGTGCAGGACTTTTATGGCGACATAGCCGGTGTGAGAATTGCCCGTAAGCACGTGGGCTGGTATCTCGCGGAGCACGATACGGATCGTCAGTTTCGTAAAACGTTTAACGCTATCGATGATGCGAATGAGCAACTCGATGCACTAAATGCATATTTTCAAGCGCTGCAGACACGAGAAACCCGACAGATTTCTCCCGCAGCATAGTGATGACTAACTTAAGAGCAACACAGTATTATGTTCGATCAAAACGTGACTTCACCTTTTACTACTACAGTAACTACGCCTTCACAAACGCAAGCTCAAAAGCCACTGCGTGACTCTGTAAAGCAAGCGGTTAATAAGTACCTTAAGCAATTGGATAACGCAAACATCGATAACCTGTACGAAATGGTACTGGCTGAAGTTGAAGCGCCGCTGCTAGAAGAAGTCATGACTTACACACGCGGCAATCAAACCCGTGCTGCCATCATGATGGGCATCAACCGTGGCACACTTCGCAAGAAGCTTAAGCAATACGGCATGAACTAAGATTCCAAGGGCTTTGCCCACCAAAGAGCACCAATCGGTGCTCTTTTTGTTTCAACACTACAACATTAGAAACTTAAAATTTATGCAAACACCAAAACCAATTAAACGTGCTCTCCTTAGTGTCTCTGATAAAACCGGTATCCTCGATTTCGCGACAGCGCTGCATAACGCTGGCGTAGAACTTCTGTCGACGGGCGGTACTGCTAAACTTCTCGCTGACGCTGGCTTACCTGTTAAAGAAGTGTCGGATCACACAGGTCACCCAGAAATTATGGCTGGCCGCGTTAAAACCCTTCACCCGAAAATTCATGGCGGTATCCTTGGTCGTCGCGGTACCGATGAAGCAGTGATGGAAGAACACAGCATTGCGCCTATCGACCTTGTGGTGGTTAACCTTTACCCGTTTGCTGCTACCGTGGCAAACGAAGACTGTACGCTAGAAGATGCAATTGAAAATATTGATATCGGTGGGCCAACGATGGTTCGCGCTGCAGCGAAAAACCATAAAGATGTCACTATTGTTGTTAATGCGGCGGACTACTCTCGCGTGCTTGCAGAAATGAACGACAACAATGGCTCGTTAACGTACAACACCCGTTTTGACCTTGCGATTAAAGCGTTTGAACATACGGCCGAATACGACGGCATGATTGCAAACTACTTTGGTGCTCGTTTAGACAGCACAGGTTGTGAAGCAGACTGTGACCACCAGCACAGCGAATTCCCACGTACCTACAACATGCAACTTACTAAGAAGCAAGACCTTCGCTATGGCGAAAATAGCCACCAAGAAGCGGCATTCTATGTTGAAAACAATGTTCAAGAAGCGTCTGTGGCTACCGCTACTCAGCTTCAGGGTAAGGAACTGTCATTCAACAACATTGCTGACACGGATGCGGCGCTAGAGTGCGTGAAGGAGTTCGAAGAGCCAGCATGTGTAATCGTTAAGCACGCTAACCCATGTGGTGTGGCCATTGGCGATGATATTTTAAGTGCCTACGACCGTGCGTTTAAAACTGACCCAACGTCTGCATTTGGTGGCATTATCGCGTTTAACCGCGAGCTTGATGCGAAAACGGCGCAAGCGATTGTTGACCGTCAATTTGTGGAAGTGATTATTGCGCCGACAGTGAGCGATGAAGCGAAAGAAGTAGTAAGTGCGAAGAAAAACGTACGTCTTCTAGCATGTGGTGACTGGGCTGGTCAGCTAACTGAAGGTTATGACTTTAAGCGCGTAAACGGCGGTTTATTAGTACAAGAGCGCGACTTCGGCATGGTTGAAATGGAAGACCTAGAAGTTGTGACTAAGCGTAAGCCAAGCGAAGATGAACTACGCGACCTTATGTTCTGCTGGAAGGTAGCAAAATACGTGAAGTCTAACGCGATTGTTTACTGCAAAGACGGTATGACGGTAGGCGTGGGCGCAGGCCAAATGAGCCGTGTTTACTCTGCAAAAATTGCAGGTATTAAAGCAGCTGATGAGAACCTTGAAGTTGCAGGCTCTGTAATGGCGTCTGATGCATTCTTCCCATTCCGCGACGGTATCGACGCTGCGGCTGAAGCAGGTATTAAAGCAGTCATTCAGCCAGGCGGCTCTATGCGCGACCAAGAAGTCATTGATGCCGCTGACGAGCACGGCATTGCGATGGTGTTCACGGGTATGCGCCACTTCCGTCACTAATAAGTATTTACGCAATACCTTTTAGTGCAGGCTTAGTGAGGGACACCAACACCTAAGTTAAACACGCAGTAAAGTGGCATTTAGTGGCTTTACTGTGTGTTTGTTATTTTTCCTTAACCCTTTTAAATACGCAGACTCGAGGTCATTTGCTTGGTTGTAGTGAAATCTCATCGAAGCGACAGAGTTGCGAATTATTCTGCTAAGGCGTAAGTGCAAATAGGGGTTAGCTGATAGGCTTGATCTGACCCGTGGTAATTTGTAGTAATAGTGTTATGTTATTCGCCTACCCTCGACAGAAAAAGGAAATAAGAATGAAAAAGTTAGCCCAATATGTGTTAGCCGCAACCCTAGGTGTAAGTGCTACTTATGCCAGCGCAGATGCGATTTCTGAGGCCGCAATGAGCGATATCCGCTCTGCTAGTGCAAAAGTACGCGATGAGTACCGTAATCCTCAGCAAACACTGCGCTTTTTTGGCCTTACCCCAGACATGACTGTGGTAGAAATCTCTCCAGGTGGTGGTTGGTACGCCGACATCCTTTATTCTGTTGTAAAAGATAACGGTAAGTATGTAGCTGCTCACTTTTACGTTGATGATGAAACCAGCGGTTACTTTAAAAAATCGGTGGAAGGCTTCAAAGAAAAAATGAAGCCGGGCATGAAGTACGAAGGTGCTGAGCTTACTGCATTCGACCCAATCAAAGCGTTAGATATTAGCGACGCAGGTAGTGCCGATATGGTGCTGACGTTTCGCAACGTACACAACTGGTATATGCGTCACGGTGACGAGGGTATCGACAATGCATTTGGCGCATTTTTCAAAGCGCTTAAGCCAGGTGGCGTACTGGGCGTAGTGGAACATGAGCTTCCTGAAAGCGCAGATGATGAAGCAATGAAGAAAAGTGGCTACATGAAGCGTTCTTACGTTGTGGCTGCCGCCGAAAAAGCAGGCTTTGTGCTTGAAGCAAGCAGCGATGTCAACGCGAACCCAATGGATACTGCCGACCACCCGAAAGGTGTGTGGACGCTACCTCCACGTTTGGCGCTAGATGATCAAGATCGCGAAAAATACATGGCGATTGGCGAGAGCAATCGCATGACGCTAAAATTCACCAAACCAAAATCATAAAATTAAACACTCAAAACGGAACAGTTAATGAACGTACTTGTAATTGGCGGCGGTGGCCGCGAACACGCGCTAGCGTTTAAAGCAGCGCAGTCTTCTGATGTTTCAACAGTATTTGTAGCACCTGGCAACGCCGGCACAGCTACAGAACCTAAGCTTGAGAACGTAGCTATCGATGTAAATGATATTGCTGGCTTGGTTTCTTTTGCTCAGGGTAACGATGTTGAGCTTACTATTGTAGGCCCAGAAGCGCCGCTAGTTGCAGGTGTTGTAGATGCGTTCACAAACGCTGGTTTAATGATTTTTGGCCCCACTCAAGCTGCCGCGCAGCTTGAGGGCTCTAAAGCTTTTACCAAAGACTTTTTGGCTCGCCACAACATTCCAACGGCCGAGTATCAAAACTTCACAGAAATTGACCCAGCTATTGCCTATGTGCGAGAGAAAGGCGCGCCGATTGTAGTAAAGGCTGACGGTCTTGCTGCGGGTAAAGGTGTTATTGTTGCGATGACCCTTGAAGAAGCGGAAGACGCTATCCGCGACATGCTGGCAGGTAACGCGTTTGGCGAAGCCGGCAGCCGCGTAGTTATTGAAGAATTCCTAGACGGTGAAGAAGCGTCGTTCATTGTCATGGTAGACGGCAAAAACGTACTACCTTTTGCCACCAGCCAAGACCACAAGCGTGCTGCTGACGGTGACAAAGGGCCGAACACAGGCGGAATGGGTGCATATTCTCCGGCTCCGGTTGTAACGCAGGACATTCACGACCGTATTATGCAGGAAGTGATTATGCCAACAGTTAACGGCATGGCTGCTGAAGGCAACGACTACGTTGGCTTTTTATATGCTGGCCTTATGATTATGGCTGATGGCACTCCAAAAGTAATCGAATACAACTGTCGCTTTGGCGATCCGGAAACCCAGCCAATCATGCTGCGCTTAAAGTCTGACTTGGTTCCACTTTGCCAAGCAGCGTGCAAAGGCGAACTTGCTGGCAAAACGATTGAGTTTGATGAGCGCGCGTCGGTAGGTGTTGTGCTTGCCGCTGGCGGCTATCCAGGCAGCTATGATAAAGGCGACGTGATTACTGGTTTCGAAGAAGCCGCTAAGTTAGACGGAAAGGTTTTCCATGCAGGCACCGCCCTTCAAGATGGCGAAGTGGTAACCGCAGGTGGCCGCGTACTTTGCGCTACAGCTTTGGGTAACAACGTTACCGAAGCGCAGCAAAAAGCCTACGAGCTACTAAAAGCCATTCAGTTTAAAGATGTGTACTACCGCACTGATATTGCGCACCGTGCGATTGCGCGTGAAGCTGAAGCCAAGTAGCCGAAAGCCTCATAGAAAGTGCTAAATGAACGCAGCGCAACGCTGCGTTCTTACATAATTACGAAAAGCCAAGGTGTAAATTCTACGCCCCCACTTTTACTCTTACCACTTACTCACCATGCTAACGTGCAGTAAACGTAGAAATCGTAGTTTCCCAGCTACATATCACTGCTTAACCTGATACTAACGCTCAACACAAAAGAAAACTCGCGCTCAGTACATAAGCAATAAGGTATTGAATTTCACATTGAGTCTGATTTGGTACTTGCCGATAGTACTGTATACATTATAAATCTTTAATTTACTGACCTTCTCCATATGTTGCAGCGCATACAAGAACCTGTATGGTATTGGTTTCAATCCGCATAGATGATTAACCACTTAGCGAGATTTAATAAGCTCAGGTAGTCCGCTTAAAAAGCGTATTATTTCATTCTAATAAAAGAGGTATCACCTGATGTCGAACACTAAACTTATTGCTGTGTTGCTTGTAGCAGTAGTGGCGAGTACCGCAGCGTGGTTCGCCTTTTTTGCCAAAGAATCTGCTCCAGACTTTACTGCTTATGCCGCCGGGCCTGACCGAAAAGCGGCTTTTTTTGAGTATTTCACTCCTATTGTAGTCGAGGTGAACAAAGAGCTAGCCACCGATAGAGTGCAAATTCAAAGTTCTTGCGACGCGGATGAAGCAGACAATCTAGACCAGTTCCTGACAAAGTTTCGTGTTGACGATGCTGACCTTGAACAAGAGTCAGCCTGCGAGGTTTTGTTAAGACGTGCCGACATTGTTCCTGCGTCGTTAGCTATTGCACAAGCAGCGAATGAAAGTGCATGGGGTACCTCTCGTTTTGCAAAACTAGGGAACAACTTTTTTGGTCAGTGGTGTTTCTCTAAGGGCTGCGGTATCGTTCCAAAATCGCGTGACACTAACAAAAATCATGAAGTTGCTGATTTCCGTTCGCCTGCCGACTCAGTAGAAAGCTACATGCTAAATTTAAACACCCACGATGCTTACAAACCATTGCGTAAAATTCGCCAATCCTTACGTGAAGAAGACAAGGCTGTCACCGGGGTTGCGCTTAGCTATGGCTTAGGGAAGTATTCTGAGCGTGGCGATGAATATGGAAAAGAAATACGTGAGATGATCGGTTTTAATAAACTTGCAGTGCTGGACAAGTTAGATATGAGTAAGCAGGAAGGCGAAGCCAATTAACTCAACCAGCTAGAGTGTGACGAGCTCTGTTGCGCATTTTTTTTATCGCCAAATGGCATGGCTTTTAGTCAAGGTGAGTAATTGCAGGTTAAAAGGAGTGGCATTTCTGCGACTCCTTCCAATTACGCGCAGCAAGTCAATCAAGTAAAGTAGCGACAAATTATGGTTCACTACTTTGTCAGCTTCACCTTTCCAAACACCGACGCATCTTTATACCCCAAGTTTTTATCGCCGTTTACTGGGGTGATCTCATGAGAGCCTAAAAAGTGCTCTCTGTCGCCACCATCCGCATCGCAATAGGCAAGCATAAAGCCCAGCGTCATACCTTCTTTTAAGGTAACAGGCGAATTATCTTTTCCGTGTTGATAGCTATCATCAAATACACGTACCGCTGCTTCCCAATGAATCTTATGCGGCGCCAATATATCTCGCTGCCATTTGTTCTCTACGTGATCATTGTAAAGTTGTGGTACAGCCTCTCCTGCTTCGTTTGGACCTATATCAACAACCTGATTATCTAACGCCAAGTGATAGGCAAACGCATTGTAGTTATTAAGGTGATCGCCACCAGAGGCATCAGCATCAATGAAAATTTCTAAACAGTCATCATCCCAATAACGTTCAAGGGGATTGGCATAGGTATCTGAGAGGTGATCGTCTTGTATTTCTGCCAAAAGATACAGCGCATCCTTGTTCCATCGCAGTTTATATCGACCAGAAAAATCACCGGACTCAGGAGCCGAGCCCCACATAAGCGACGTCATTTCATGCCAATCGCCCCCTTTCCATGCAGCGTCATTGGCTACACCATCTATAACAGGTGGCGTTGATGAATAAAGTACGCTGTCAGACTTAGCTTGTGCTGTGGGCACAGACATAGCCACAAGCAGTGCCGAGGTTAGTACTGCCCCTAAATGTTTTGCACTTTTCAATTGGATACGCTCTTTGTTTGCTTATTTGTATTTTAAACTACCATGTTTTGACCCCATCCGCGCTTGAAAATAGCGCCGAACACCTCCTTCTTTTTTAGAAGCATTACCAATTTGAAACGTTAATTGGTATAAAAAGGACATTCGTTCCCTCACTACCATGGCTATGTCATTTCAAAACGCGTGCTATCACATCCTTGCGCCTGCCAGCGAGGCTCACGAGTACAAAAAGCTCAGCAAAATATTTGATGTATTTCTTATCGCGTTAATTATCGTAAATGTTGTCGCTACGATGCTGGAAACAGTGCCGGGAATCCCTGCCATTTGGCAGTACGAACTTCATATAATCGAAGTGGTTTCAGTACTGATATTTACCGTTGAGTACTTTCTTCGTTTATACGGCAGCGCATCGGCCCCAAACCGTCCTAATCACGAACGCACAACGACATGGCAAAAGCGCTGGACCTATTTGAAAAGTCCCATGGCGCTCGTCGACCTAATGGCAATTCTGCCTTTTTACTTAAGCGTTTTCGTGGCGTTCGATTTACGTATTTTGCGAATATTTCGGGTAATGCGAATTCTAAAAATTGGGCGCTATTCGCGCTCTATGCAAACTCTCGTTACCGTATTGCGCAACGAGTCTCACAGCCTTATTGCGGCGTTAAGCGTACTTTTGTTGTTCACGATTATCGCCGCCACCTGTATTTACTACATCGAACATGCTGCTCAGCCCGATGTTTTTAGCAGTATTCCCGCTTCATTGTGGTGGGCACTCGTCACGCTGACCACGGTGGGCTATGGTGACGCCGTTCCTATAACTGCATTGGGTAAAATATTTGGCGGCCTCATAACTATAATGGGTATCTGTTTTTACGCCCTACCAGCGGGTATTTTATCTTCTAGCTACACGTCGCAGATGCAGCTAAAACGCGATAGGTTTAAAGACACAGTAAGAAGCGTTTTGGACGACGGAAAGTTGAGTGAGCACGATGTGCACCACCTAGAACATGTTCGCGCACTTCTTGATTTAGATGAAGAAGAGGCAAAGCTAATTGTGCGCCTATTGCAGCACCATCACAAACGGCTAGATGATTGATTATACGCAGGCTGGAGCGAAAGCAACTCCCAAGAATCGAGTGGTAAGCGCTTATACCTCCCCTTGATTCTTAGCTCACATCAGCTTATAACTAGTACCCGTCATTTCCAAAAAGAATTCCTATGTCTGTCAAACACCCTATTATTGCTATAACAGGTTCTTCTGGCGCGGGTACTACTACCACGACCAACGCTATACGTCATATTTTCAGGAACTTAAGTGTTAATGCTGCGGTTGTAGGAGGCGATAGTTTTCACCGTTTTACCCGCCCGGAAATGGAAGTAGAAATTCGCAAAGCCCAAGAACAAGGCAGACATATCAGCTACTTTGGCCCTAAAGCCAACGACTTTGAGCTACTGGAATCCCTGTTTAGGGAATACGGCAGCTCGGGTACAGGACAGTTTAGACAATACCTTCACACGTTCGATGAAGCCGTGCCTTTTAACCAAATGCCCGGCACCTTTACACCTTGGCAAGATTTACCCAAAAACACTGATTTGCTGTTCTATGAAGGTTTACATGGCGGTGTAAAAACGGAAGAAAATGACGTAGCAAAACATGTAGATTTACTGGTCGGCATGGTGCCGATTGTAAACTTAGAGTGGATCCAAAAAATTGTACGCGACACCACTGACCGAGGACATTCTCGTGAAGCGGTAATGAGCAGCATAGTGCGAGGACTGGACGACTATTTCCACTACATCACGCCACAATTTTCACGCACCCACGTTAACTTCCAGCGCGTACCAACCGTTGATACCTCCAACCCGTTCAGTGCACGGGAAATTCCAACCCAAGATGAAAGCTTTGTGGTTGTGCGCTTTAGACGGGAAATGAAGACTGTGGACTACCCCTACCTCCTTCAAATGATCGACGGCGCGTTTATGTCTCGCATCAACACCTTGGTTGTACCCGGCGGAAAGATGGGCTTAGCCATGGAGCTCATTTTAACTCCGCTCCTTGAAGACATCTTAAATAAAAAGCGCAGAGCTGGTCATCAGATGGATTGGTTGAGCAGCGACGAGTAAGCCCAATATACATCGCTTCTATAGGCATATATTTAAAACAGTAAGTCGTAATGGCTCATGCCCTGCGTCAATCTAGGTTCTATTCGGAAACTTTCTTGGTTTAGCTTCTTGATTTAGTTTCTTGATTTAGTTTCTCGACCTAGTTTTTGACACAGCAGGCTCCTATTATGACCACAATTAAAAGCCAACAAATTTGGGTAGACCAGCAAAACCTTGCCAACACTAACGTTGTTTCCCGCGATATAAACATCAGCGACTTACAGCAAGACGAAGTATTGCTTGAGACAGACAGCTTTGGCTTTTCTGCCAACAACATCACCTATGCTGCACTGGGTTTTAAAATGGGCTATTGGGGCTTTTTCCCTGCAAAGAGTGATAGTGACGTTGATGAAGCACATGGCTTCGGTATTGTGCCCGTTTGGGGCTTTGCTACCGTTAAGGCGTCTTGTCATAGCGATATCAAAGTAGGTGAAAAGGTGTTCGGCTACCTGCCTATGGCTAGCCATTGGGTGATAAAAGCTGGAAAAGTTGCCCCTCACGGCTTTTCAGACATCCACGAAAAACGGAAGAGCATTAGCCCTGTTTACGATCAATATCTTCGCTGTGCCGCCGACCCCGGCTACGACAAAAACCGCGAAGCATGGCAGCTTAATTTTAGACCCCTTTATATGACTTCGTTTGTTCTCGATGACTATGTGGCAGAGAAAGCAAACAATGAAACCTTACTGTTGTCGAGCGCTTCGAGTAAAACCGCATTGGGTACAGCGCAACTACTTAAAGACCAGAAGGCCTCTCGAAACGCAAGCTATAAGGTGGTTGGGCTAACCTCGAAACAAAACGTGGATATGGTAAAAGCGTCCGGTTGCTACGATGAAGTGTATAGCTATGACGAACTCTCAGCCCTAAGTAGCGAAGGCAATAGCAGTAATAGCAGCGATGAGCGCTACTGGTTGCTTGATTTCGCTGCCAACGGTACATTGATTAATAACCTTACCAAGCAGCTTGGCGACAGCCTGAGCGACGTTACACTCATTGGTGCGACAGATTGGAAAGCCCAAGAGAAGCCCAACCCCAAACTGCTCAATGCAGAGATATTCTTCGCGCCAGCTCGCGTGAAACTGCGCCAACATGAATGGGGGCACGAGGCCTTTTTGGCAAAATACGCCAGTGCATGGAAACGCTTCGCAGAGAAAGTGAGCGATCAGTTTTATGAGCAATCGCACCGCGGAGCTGATGCTATAACGCAGTTATATTTAGAAACGCTTAATGGAACGGCGCAAACAAAAGCCCTTAACGTCGTCACTTTTGATTAGCGCCCCTTGTGGATTACAACTTGAACTGCTGATGTGTTGTTGCAGTGCCTACGTTTTTTACAGCTTGTAATCAACGGCAGTTCTCAATAAGTTTAGGGAGGAGAAATGCTTAACTGCCTCCTTTTCTCTAAAGCTTGCTGGGCCTTTGCTGGGTCTTTACTGAATCTTGCTGTACATAAAAGAGCAACAGGCCCTAGACACTATTTGTAACAAACATCCCCAGCCTTTTACGCTTTTCTCGCTTTTGTATTTCACATCTTGTGGTTATAGTGAAACAAAAGTAAAACGAAAGGTATGAGTATGGGTCAGGAAACCTCTAAAATTCTCGTTGTTGATGATGACATGCGTCTGCGCAGCCTATTAGAGCGCTATTTGCTTGAGCAGGGCTATCAAGTTCGCAGTGCGGCTAACGCAGAACAAATGGACAGACTGCTTGAGCGCGAGAATTTTCATTTAATGGTTTTGGACCTTATGCTACCTGGCGAAGACGGCTTGTCTATTTGCCGCCGATTGCGCCAGCAAGAAAACGACATGCCCATTATTATGCTTACTGCAAAAGGCGATGAAGTTGACCGCATTATCGGCCTTGAAATGGGTGCAGACGATTATTTGCCTAAGCCATTTAACCCCCGCGAGCTACTAGCGCGTGCTAAAGCGGTATTGCGCAGACGCAGCAGCGAAGCGCCGGGCGCGCCGTCTAAAGATGTGCAAATTGTGGAATTTGGCAATTACAAGCTGAACCTCGCCACCCGTGAGATGACAGCTGGCGATACACCTTTAACACTGACAAGCGGCGAGTTTGCAGTATTAAAATCTCTGGTTACTCACCCCCGCGAGCCATTGTCGCGAGACAAACTGATGAACCTAGCGCGTGGTCGCGACTACAGCGCCTTAGAGCGCAGTATTGACGTTCAGGTTTCGCGCTTACGAAGAATGCTTGAAGAAGACCCTGCCAACCCTCGCTATATTCAAACAGTATGGGGATTGGGGTACGTATTCGTGCCTGATGGCGAACAAGTTTAGCACCTATGGCTGATACGGCGGGCTCTACCCGTCTTTGCCAGTGCGCAAATGAAGTATGTTTACTCATGACTCCTAATTATGCGTTTACCTACTGCCATTCCAAACACTGGCTTATGATTCAAAGCGACGGCATGTTATGCGTTTAATTCCAAAAAGTGCATTTGGTCAAACCGTCATGCTTATTGGCGTGCTGTTGCTTATTAATCAGATTGTGTCCTACATCTCTGTTACCTATTATTTTATTCAGCCCAGCTACCAACAAATTAACAGTTTATTGGCCACCCAAGTTAAATCTGTGCTCGCCAACGATTTGCTGGTGACTAACCAAGAGACCCGAGACCGCTATTTTCAAAAAACACAGGTGCAGGTCTTTGACGAAAGCGTTGCCAAACAGAATGGATTAGAGAGCGCCGTATACTATAGCTATATTTCTTCTCAGGTTAGCGAGCAGCTCCGGCAGCTTGCAGATGTGCGCATTAGCACCACCACGCAGGCCAGTGACGAAAATGCGCCATACATTGTTTGGATATCCCTGAACCGCTACCCAGATACGTGGATCTCTATTCCTATTTCAGGACTTAACGAAGCGAATATATCCCCTCTGACTATGTATTTAATGGTAATTGGCATATTGAGTGTGGCCGGGGGCTGGTTGTTTGTAAGACGCATGACCCGTCCATTGTCAGCCCTGCAAAAAGCAGCGATAGCGGTAGGTAAAGGTGAGCACCCAGCACCGCTTCGCGAACAAGGCAGCACCGAGATGATTCAGGTTACCCGGGCGTTTAACCGCATGAATCAGGGTATTAAGCAGCTTGAGAATGACCGAAATATCATGACAGCAGGTATTTCTCACGACTTGCGCACACCGCTTACCCGTATTCGCCTTGCCTCAGAAATGCTTCCAGAAGATCAAGATTGGATAAAAGACGGCATTGTAAATGACATAGAAGACATGAACGCCATCATCGACCAGTTCATTGACTATGCGCGCTACGACACCGAAGAAGTCACTCAAGAAACCGATTTAAACGCGATTATTGCAGAACTGGTACAAGCCAGACATTTAGACGATAAGCACCACATTGAACTCAAACTCAACGCCATTCCTCCGTTGTCGCTACGACGAATTGCAATGAAACGCGTGATCGATAATCTCATCGAAAACGCCTTCAAATACGGCTCGGACGATATTGCTATTAGCAGCTTTTACAATCGCCACGAAAAGCGCGTGTATTGCAAAGTACGCGACTTTGGCCCGGGAATACCGGAAGCGGAGCTCGACGGTGTATTTATGCCGTTTGCACAAGGCGACAAAGCCCGCAATTCGTCAGGTTCAGGCCTTGGTCTTGCCATAATAAGGCGAATTGTAGAAGCTCACGATGGTGAGGTGACGTTGCGAAATCATCCTCAGCAGGGCTTGGTCGCAGAGTTTTATTTACCTTATCAAACCCATTAAGCCCAAAAACACTACACGGATTGGTATTAGCTTCGGTGGTACTTAATTTTTCGGCTGTATCCATAAGACGCCAACCACAGCACGCAGCCGCCAAGGGGAATTACCCAAAACGCCGTAGTAAGTGGCGCGAAGTTCGCCCATAGTCCGGTAGAAAACGATGCCACTTGCACGCCAGTAGAGTTACCGATAATAGAAATACCAGAAAGTACGGGGCCGTTGTCACTGTCGATATTCATTGCCGCAGAAAGTGCTAACGGAAAGAGCCCACCTAGCCCTAAGCCAAGCAGTAAGTTACCAGCGCCAATCCCATAAAATGAAGGCATTAGTTTCAGTGCAAATACACCCGCTAGCGAGGCTGTTGCCATGATTACAATCATGCGGTGTACCGATACGAATCGCAGTAAAAACGGGAAGGTAAGACGACTGATCACCATGCCAGCGGTAAAAAATGCCAGTAAGTTTCTCGACTGTTCGCCGGTAAAGCCTAAGCCGTTTTGCGCATAGCTCACAAACCAGTTCGCGTTACCAAATTCTACAGCACCATAGCCAAAGGTAAGCAAAGTTAGAAATATGAAAACAGGCTGCTTAATAATGACCCCAAATGCCAAGGTCTTTTTAGGCGCTTTAGGCTGACCTTTAAGCACTTTTGCCTGAGAACGCGCCGCAATAAATGCGTAGCACGAAAGCAAAATCATAACGCCTGCCAACACCTGAATAGGTAAACGCCAGTTGTGCTCAACAAGGTATAACAGCGTTACAAAGAACGACGCCGCAAACGTGCCTAAACTGAACATAAAGTCCATTAAGCCCATCATAGTAAAGCGCTTTTCTGCGTACATTCGTGCAATAAGCGTGTGGCCAATAGTAAATATTGTTGAGCTCACCACACCTATTAATACCGCTAACACCAAAAACCATTGCCAAGCGGTAAGCACTGACACAAGCAGCAACAGCGCCGTATTCATACTGAATAACGTGGCTAATAGAGGCATATACTCAAAGCGACTGGCATACTTGCCACCAATCACAGCGCCTAACATCATGCCTACAGAGAAGAGCGAAAACAGCGCGCCACTGACTACTTCAGACATTTGCAGATCGGCTGCTATATCTGGCAATAGTATTCCCCACAAGAGAAACAATTTACCAATTAGAAAAAAACCAGCGAAAATAACGATGGTGGCAGGAAGTCGGCTCATTTAGGCTCCATGGCTGATATCAGTAGAAAGACATCCGATTTAGGCGTGAGGGCACAGCTTAGTTATGCCCCTTGACCACAAAGTGAACCTTTTGAGGGCGCTGACCTTTACTGTGCAAGAAAGAACAGCAGCCCTTAATTATCACATAATCACTACCTTTACAGATTGCTGATAATCGCAAGAAATTGCAAGTGAAAGCGTTTTCCCTTTTTCATCCCACATTACAGATACGCTCCTGCCATCAAGTAAAACGCTCTGTGGTTTTTCGCTTAAACCATGCACGATGTAAGTGATATCTCGCTGCTTAGGCATACCTATATAGCTACCTTCACTATCAAGCGTCAGGGTTAATGCGGCCTTATCGTCTACTGACGCATTAAGAAGTAGCTTTGTATATAAGCCTTTTTTGACAGACGCTGGATTTTTGCCGTCATCCTCGTAATAAGTATATGAAGATGAATTCACTGAATTGTCATGCCAGTAATGCATTTCTATTTTACGGCTATCAAACTGCTCTGTGCGGCTAAGCCCTTTAGTCATTGGCATAAAGCTTCCTGCTTTTACCCACACCGGGAAATTATCTTGGCTTAGCGGGTAGTTAACGGTTTGACCACCTTGGTATTTTGTATCAGAGAAAAAATCAAACCATACGCCTTCAGGCAACTTGGTCGGCCACACCGTTTGGTTAGCGCTAGTCACAGGCGAAACTAATAGCCCATCGCCCCACAGATAACTGTCTGCATTTTCAAACCAATCGCTTTCACCGTACGCCATAGCTAACGGGCGCATTAATGGCTTGCCATAAAGCGCATTTTCAAAGGCAAGTGAGTAGTTATAAGGCAGCATGTCGTAGCGAAGTTGGATAAACTTGCGCGCAATAGACTTTACCGGATCGGCGTGGAAAATTGGCTCTGGCGCAATATTATCTTGAGCATGAGGCCTAAATACTGGTGAAAAAGTACCGAACTGAAGCCATCTTGTATAAAGCTCAGGATCAAAGGTTTCGCCTCCAGCAAACCCACCTAAGTCGGAATGGGTATACGCCATTCCAAAAACACTCATTTGAAGTGCTAACTCTACCTGAGGTTTAAGTCCGCCCCAGCTTCGGCTTACGTCCCCAGTCCACGGCACCATACCGTAGCGTTGGCTGCCCAAAAAGCCTGAGCGCATCAGCACGAACGGACGTGTGTCAGGCTGTAGTGCAGTCAAATTGTTATACACGGTTTTCGCCCACTGGTGACCATAGGCATTGTGCACTTCAGCGCCGCTTACTTTTGTAGACTGCCACATGTGCTGAATGTCATCAGGGTGCACTTCAGGCTCGCCCAAGTCGCCCCACCAGCCAGCAACGCCCTGTGCAGCAAGCTTTTCATAGTATTGCCAAAACCAATCTTGACCCGCTTCACTGAACACATCGACAAGGCCGGTATTGCCAAAATAAAAATCGAAGGTATACGGCGCACCATCATCGTTTTGAGCAAGGGCATTATTGGCAACGGCGCTTTCCCATTGTTTTGACGTGGTAAGAATAAAAGGCTCTGTTATCAGCACGGTTTTCACGTCTTGAGCGCGTAGCTCACTAATCATTTTCTCGGGTTCAGGGAAAGTGGCGGCGTCCCAGCTTAGATTCCCCATGTGCCCCTTAATGTCTTTGCCAAACCAATATAAATCGAGCACTACGGCATCAACGGGAATATCTTGCGTATTAAAGGCATCGACAACATCCATCACCTCATTTTGAGATTTATAGCCAAATCGAGACGCAAAGTTACCCAGCAGCCAACGCGGCGGAAGCGGCTGTTTTCCCGTAACTGCTACGGTATTCGTAACCGTGTCTTCTAAATTTTCACCCAACACCATGATGTAGCTAGCACGGCCGCCTTGTGCCTTAAATAGCAACTCGTCGCTGTTCGTTTTGCCAATATCTAGCTCACCAGAAGCGGTGTTATCGAACAATACGCTGTAATTTTTTGACGACATCACAGCCGACAAGCCAAAGTACATCTGATTTGAAGACGTGGTGTAACCATAGTGTGCTTTGTTATATAGCGGCATGCTATGACCACGACGATCCATACCTAAAACGCGCTGGCCGCCACCGTAGAGTTTTTCGTTTTCATCTAACGCAAACGACAGGCTGACGCCGTTACTGGAAATACTTAGTCCGCCTTGTTCTTTCGCGACAATTTTGCCGTTAACAGAATAGCTGATAGCGTGCGTTGATTTATCGACATGTGCAGAAATATTATTCAATTTTAAGGTAAGCGTTGTTGCGGTTTCTTCTAGCTCAACATCGCCTGCGATATTTTTTGTAACTGCACTCGTGGCTTCCTCAGGAAGTGCCATAGAAGGTAGGTTTGCGTAGGGCGCACCTTTGCCATCGGTAAGATAGGTTACCTGAAAACTGTTGTTACGCAGCGCCTTTATCTTAAAATCATTAGTATCCGTATCAATGGTAAGCGTTGCGTTTTCAAGTGTTGCTGTTTGAACGTCCGCTAGCGTATTTGCCGAAAAGAGTGCAAAACCCGCACATGCCAGTGATACACGCAGTTGCCTGTCTATCATACTTAAAACCTTTTTTATGCTTCGATGCGAAGCGCGCTTAATTAAAGCCTACTTGTGTACGGTGGATGATAGCCAGTGCATTGCACAACTTAAATAAACATACGTATTCATAATGTTAAATTTGTTAACAACAATTGCTTTATTAATGATTATCTCTTTGGCTCACTTACTGATATAAAAAGATGTATAAACAGGGAGTCTATTAATCATTGGAGAATACTTCGTTATGCCTTATGCGCCGATGCCAACCTTTCCTAATAAAGTTAATCTAAAGCGAAATGAATGATGCGATGGATGTTATTTGGTGTCATTACATCTTTATTTGGGTTTTATTGCTTTGTCAGATTATTTCAACCTAGCGCATTTATTCATGTTGGAGATAATAACGTCGCTTTAGCGACAGTATTTATTGACTCCAGTTGGGACATCCAACAATCGGGATTTGATCGCGAAGAGTTATTTGAGGTTGTCAGTAAACATAACCTCCCACAAGGTGTTGTGTATTTACATGTCCCAGTTATTTATGATGCTCAAAACAAATTAACTCCACCACCAAACAACAAACAAAGAGAGATTCGTATTTTTGATACTTCGCTGCTTATCGAAACTGCTCCTCTAGATCCATTTGGCGTGCCTTACACCCTAAGGCTTATCTCTATTGATAAACGAAATTATTGGATAAGAGATAGTCATATGGACAGCGAATTTTTTCAGTACAAGGCCGACATCAACTTTACTCCAGTATCCACAAATTGGTTTAGCTCAATGCTCTAACATTAAAGGTGCCATTAAATCAGCTAGTTCTTGAAAGCCTAATAATACCAATCCGCATAAAAAAGCCCGCAACACGGTGCGGGCAAAACATCAATCACGTTGAGTGTGATGAACGTTGGGAAGGGGCGAACGGGGTACTAGTTACCCGGCCCGGCTTTAACGATAGCGTCGCTAACGTCATATTTTTCAAAATTCTGTTTAAAGTCGTTAACTAAGTTAGCGGCGTATTCGTTGTACTTCTCTTTGTCTGCCCACGTGTTTTGTGGCACAAGCAAATTGCTGTCTACACCGTCTATTGCCACTGGCACATCTAGGTTTAACGCGTCAATGTGCTGAGTTTCAACGTCAGCCAAGTTACCCGATACAATCGCATCGATGATGGCGCGCGTAGTAGGGATATCAAAACGGCTACCTGTGCCGTAAGGGCCGCCTGTCCAACCGGTATTAACCAAGTAAACCTTAGCGCCAAACGCTTTAACACGCTTAATCAGAAGCTCTGCATACACGCCTGCTGGACGTGGGAAGAAAGGCGCACCAAAACAAGTTGAGAAGGTTGATTCAATATCGCTAGTAGAGCCAATCTCAGTAGAGCCTACTTTCGCTGTGTAACCGCTTAGGAAGTGATACGCCGCAGCTTCTTCACTTAACACTGAAACAGGAGGCAACACGCCACTTACGTCACAGGTCAAAAATACAACCGAGCGAGGTTCGCCGCCTCGGTTTTCAGCAACGCGCTTTTCAATGTGTGAAAGCGGATAGGCCGCACGTGAGTTTTGGGTTAACGACGTGTCGGTATAGTCTGGCGTGCGTGTTTCATCAAGTACTACGTTTTCTAGGATGGTACCAAACTTGATAGCATTCCAAATTACTGGCTCGTTCTTTTGAGATAGGTCGATACATTTAGCGTAGCAACCGCCTTCAATATTAAATACGCTACCTGGTGCCCAGCCGTGCTCGTCGTCACCAATCAAGAAGCGCTTAGGATCGGCTGAAAGCGTAGTTTTGCCAGTACCTGAAAGACCAAAGAACAAGGTCACATCGCCTTCTTCACCCACGTTGGCTGAACAGTGCATAGGTAGCACGTCTTTTGCCGGAAGCAGGAAGTTTTGCACGGAGAACATGGCTTTTTTCATTTCACCTGCGTAACGCATGCCTGCAATCAACACACGCTTTTTAGCGAAGTTGATGATAACTGTGCCATCACTGTTTGTGCCGTCACGCTCTGGCTCACAAGTGAAACCAGGTACGTTTAAGATTTGCCAAGGCTGGTCGCCTTTAACATTCCATTGTTCAGGAATAATAAAAAGGTTGCGAGCAAAAACGTGCTGCCACGCGGTTTGCGTTCTTACTTCAAGCGACAAAGCATGTTCAGGGTCTGAGCCCACTTGAAGGTGTGAAAGAAAGTGTTCTTGGGTAGACAGGTAGGCTTCAACGCGGTCCCACAGCGCATCAAATTTGTCAGCGTCAAAAGGCTTGTTCACCTTGCCCCAATCGATCTCATTTTCGGTTGTTGACTCTTTAACGATAAATCTATCATTTGGAGAGCGACCGGTTCGTTTTCCGGTCTCAACGACAAGCGCCCCGTTTTTGTCAAGGACACCTTCGCCGCGCTTTACGGCGCGCTCGATAAGTTCTGCATTTGGCAGATCGGTGAGTGGCGTTACTTTCAGATCCGTTTGAATTGAGGCTGCTGCGGTCATGGCTGTTACCCTATATGTAATTTTTCAAAAGCACTTTCAAAAAAGTATCACCTCTTCGAGTGTAATGTAAACAAGGTCTAGCGCGCATTTATAAAACACATACTCACTATTTCTCATATGTTAATTTCTTAAATATTGTAAATTAATTACAAGGAAAGCCTTTTCCTTGGATATAAATGCAAAAATAGGGCGTAGAAAACCTATATTGATCGATGAATTTCAAAATAAAAAATGACAATTTTTTTTAGAAAGTGAAGGTGAAAATTTTCACCACAACAGGAAGAAAAGGAAAATAGGATGATGTAGGAAAGTTAAACACTTACTACTGGGCATTTTTTAACCACAAGTGAAGTGTTGGAAAAATGAACCTATCTAGACGGTGAGAGATTCAGAAACAAAAAAGCACCTTCAAAAGAAGGTGCTTTAACACAGCAGTAAACAAGTAGTTACTGATTTGAAGACGGTGCGTCGAAGTTGCCGCTGTGAATAGCCTCTACGTCGATACTATCGAAGCGATATTCGGTATGACAATACTGGCAGTTCATTTTGATCGCACCTTCTTCAGCTATAATTGCGTGAAGCTCAGACTTCTCAACGTGACGAAGTGCTTCTGCGCTGCGCTCCTTCGAGCATGAGCAGGCAAAGGTTACGTCCTTCGCTGGATACACTTCCACGTCTTCTTGGTGGTAAAGACGATATAAAATGTTTTCAACCGACAACGTAAACATCTCTTCTTTGGTCAACGTTTGAGTAAGTTTAGAGATATGAGCAAACTCATTGGCTTGCGACACATCAGTAGCGCTAGCATCAGTCGGTAAGACCTGAAGTAACACACCCGACGCTTTCGCGTTTTTAGGGTCGGTCATTAGGTGCACGCTGGTCGCTAGCTGCTCTGACTGAGCAAAGTAGCCTTCAATACATTCAGCTAAAGAAGGCTTATCTAATGCAACAACGCCTTGATAACGCTCGCCTTCATCTGGTGTGATAGTAATGACCAATACCGCTTGAGACAATAACTCTGAAAACGTTTCTGGCAATGTTTCTAATGTCTCGTCCCAGCGCGCCACACCGCGAAGCGTTTGTTCGTGAGTGGCGTTTAACACCGCGTAACTTACTGGGCCTTTGCTTTGAATTTGAAGAGAAATTTCACCTTTAAACTTAAGCGTTGCCGTTAACAATGACGTCGCTGCCGCCATTTCACTTAGCAATGTTTGAATTTGCACAGGGTATTCATAGCTGTGCACAATTTGCTTTAAGCTCTCATCAAGACGAACCAATTCGCCACGAACGTTAGCTTGGGTAAATAAGAAGCGGTGTAATTTATCGAAATCGCTCATAACTAATCCTGTTGAGCAGCCTACTATTGCTGCTTAAATTTAATAATCTGTCGTCGCTGCTTTTTATCAGGTCTATGATCTGGTTTAGGGCTGTGAAAGGCGTTCATTTTGCGCGCCATTTGGTTTTCTTCACGTTTTGTTACACTTTCAATCGTCTCTTCAAAAAGCGCCTGCGCCAAAGGCGCGCTCAAACGCTTGTCACTTAAGCCTAGCACCTTAATTTCACGATTATCCCATCCTGAGGGAACTTTAATCATGGCGCCAAGCTCTACATGCTTACCAGGTTTGGCCCTTTGCCCGTTGTACTGGACTTTTCCCGACTGCACCATGTCTCTTGCTATTGCGCGGGTCTTAAAGAACCTTGCAGCCCATAGCCACTTGTCCAGCCTGACATTTTGTGTTGTATTGTTGCTATCCGATTGGCTCATGTAATATTTTCGTAATGGTGTGGCTTTAGTGTTGTGACCCTCACCTTTACTAGGCTATTATGGGTTTGCTAAAGCGCGGTTAACCAAAAATTCACTATATTATAATAAAGCAGTACCATCAGTGGCAGCATGACATTCAATAAACCCAACCCACAATCTCTGGTTGTTTATCTGAACCAGCATCAAAAACAGCTACATACCATCGTAGTGGTTCTGCTCAGCCTGTATTTAATTGCATTTGCTGCCAAACTCGTGTGGCGAATTATACCCGAACCTCAACTATCTGCGACACCCACAGTAAGCCGTGCTCCGGTTATTTCTTCGTCGTCAGGCCAAAATGGGGTCAACATTGCCAAAATACAACAGTTGAATCTGTTTGGTAATGCAGCGGCTAAACCCGCGGAACCGGTAGCCGAAGTTACTGACGCGCCAGAGACACGCTTAAATTTGACCCTGACCGGCGTTGTTGCCAGTTCAGAGCAGGAAGCGGGCACCGCTATTATAGAAAATCGCGGCAGCCAAGCAGTATATGGTTTAGGTGAAAAGATTGAAGACACCAACGCCACGTTGCAAAAGGTGTATAACGATCGCGTTATTATTAAGAACGGGGTAAGAAACGAAACCCTGATGCTTGACGGAATTGATTACGATGAAGCTAATCGTCGCCGTGAAATGCAAGCGAGAAACCGACCTGAGCCGCAGGAAGAGGAAGAAGATACAGTTGAGCTTAGCGAAGAAGCGCTAGAAGCAACCGCTGCTCTGCGAGAACGCCCCGCTAACTTCACAGACTTTATTTCAATATCGCCAAAAACCGAAGAAGGCCAGCTTATTGGTTATCAAGTAAGTCCTGGCAAAGAGCCTGAACTATTTAAATCGGCAGGGCTTCAGGCTGGCGATGTCATTACACAAATTAACGGGCTAGACCTTACCGACTTGCAGCAATCGCAAGAGGCACTGTCTGAGCTACGCAATGCACAAACAATAGAATTAACGATTATTCGAGATGGCAGCTTAACCACGCTTTACCTAGATTTACCCGAGTCTTAATACCACTAACGGTAGCAGCGCTATATTGTCGCTAGGTAAGCAAAATAACAATTAAAGCAAATCGGTCATCGACAAGTTAGGAAATGAAGGACGTTAGAATGAAAAGGCGCACTAGCCAAAAACTATTATCTCGCTTGAGCACAGCCATGTGCACGGCGCTTCTGTGTTTCTCGGTGACAGCCGCTGAGTACATGCCTAATTTCAAAGATACCGACATTAACGAGTTCATTAATATCGTTGGTAAAAATCTAGAGCGCACTATTATTGTCGACCCCAACGTACGTGGGAAAATAAGCGTACGCAGCTACGACATGCTCGATGAAGATCAGTATTACCAGTTTTTCCTAAACGTACTTCAAGTGTATGACTTCGCCGTTGTAGAAATGCCTAGCGGTATTTTGAAAGTGGTTCGCTCTAAAGACGCCAAAACATCGAACATTCCAGTAGTGGAAGGCGCTAACCGCGACGGCGACGAAATGATCACTCGCGTTGTTCCTGTGTATAACGTACCGGTACGTGAACTTGCGCCTATTTTACGCCAGCTAAATGACCAAGCGGGCGGCGGTAACGTAGTTAGCCACGACCCATCAAATGTGATGATGCTAACCGGCCGTGCAGCGGTAGTGAACCGACTGGTAGAAATTATCGAGCGCGTGGACCGTGCCGGTGACGAAGAAGTTGAAATCGTTAAACTTCGCTATGCGTCAGCATCAGAAATGGTGCGCATTATTGACAGTATTAATAAGTCACAAGGTAAAGCCAATACTGGTACTAAGTCTGAGCCTCGCGTAGTGGCAGACGACAGAACTAACTCAGTTATTGTAAGCGGTGATATTAAAGCGCGTCAGCGTCTTATTAACCTTATTCAGCGCATGGACCAAGAGCTTGAGTCAAACGGCAATACCCGCGTGCTGTTTCTTAACTACGCTAAAGCGGAAGATTTAGTAAAAGTATTGCAGGGCGTATCTGCAAGCATTCAAGCTGAAGAGCAAGGTGGTGGCACTACGTCACGTCGAGCTGGCTCTAACCGTGAAATCAGCATTGATGCGCACGAAGATTCTAATGCCATTGTTATAACTGCAGAGCCAGACATGATGCGCTCGCTAGAAGAAGTGGTGCGTCAACTGGATATTCGCCGTGCACAGGTACAAGTTGAAGCCATTATCGTTGAAGTTTTTGAAGGCGACGGCAACACATTAGGTGTGCAATGGGTGTCAGAAGAGGGCGGTGGTACACAGTTCAATAATGGTGTTATAGGCGTCGGTTCATTAGCTGTGGCACTACGACAGGCCGAAGATAGAGAGACCACGCAAACCAACATCACTGCCAACGGTGAAGTGGTAGAAACAACGGACACGATAGAAGGCGACTTCACTGCTCTTGCAAGCTTACTTGGCGGTGCAAACGGCCTGATTGCTGGCGTTATCGAAAATGGCTGGGGCGCAGTGGTACAGGCGGTAAGCACTGATACCAATTCAAATATTCTTGCCACACCTCACCTAACTACCATGGATAACGAAGAAGCGTTTTTCATTGTGGGTCAGGAAGTACCGATTATTACCGGTACGACAACCGGCTCGAACAACTCTAACCCGTTCCAAACGGTGGATCGTCAAGAAGTGGGCATTAAACTTAAAGTTACGCCGCAAATTAACGAAGGCGATGCCGTTCAGCTTCTTATTGAACAAGAAGTGTCTAGCGTTAGCGGTGCGACATCAGTAGACATCTCTATCAACAAGCGCGAAATCAAAACCACAGTGATTGTTGACGATGGTGGTACTATCGTACTAGGCGGCTTGATTGACGAAGACGTACAAGAAAGTGTGTCTAAAGTGCCACTTTTAGGCGATATCCCTGTTCTTGGTCATCTTTTCAAGACGACGTCTACAAGCAAGCGTAAGCGTAACTTGATGGTGTTCTTGAAACCGACCATTGTCCGTGACGGTGCAACCATGAACACAATCAGCCATCGCAAATACAATTACATTCGTGCACTGCAGCTAAAACGCCAGCAAGAAGGTGTATCGCTAATGCCTTACGAAGAAACCCCGACTATTCCACAATGGGATGATGCGCTAGCGTTGCCACCTTCATTCGAAGAGTACCTTTCTGAGAAAGAGAAGCAGAAACAAGAAGAAGGTAACGACTAGCATGGCAGGGCAGGACGAACAAATTACTCAGGCATTAGAGGCGCAAGAAGAAGCCTTAGAAGCCATGGGTAAAGACGCAGGTTTGCCTGAAGAGGAGGCCGGTTCAAGACAGCTTTCTTTTAGCTTTGCGAAGCGCAATCAGGTATTGCTGGAAACCAATGAAACCCCTGCGGTTTTGTATTTTACAGAGAATACGCCGTTTGATGTATTCGCTGAAGTGCGACGTTTCTACGGCGAGCCCTTTGTGCCGAAAACTATTCCTGCCAATGAATTTGAAAGCCTGCTTACCAGTGCGTTTCAACGCGATAGCTCTGCGGCTAAACAGCTAATGGAAGACCTTGGCAACGAGAGTGATTTGTTCGCTCTTGCTGAAGACTTGCCTGACACTGAAGACCTGTTAGACAGTGAAGACGATGCGCCTATTATTAAGCTTATCAACGCCATGTTGGGCGAGGCGATTAAAGAAGGTGCATCAGATATTCACATTGAAACCTTTGAAAACCAGCTTGTGGTTCGCTTCAGGGTAGACGGCGTGTTACGCGAAATTTTGCGCCCGAATCGCAAACTTTCTTCCATGCTGGTATCGCGTATTAAAGTTATGGCGAAGTTAGATATCGCCGAGAAACGCGTGCCTCAAGATGGCCGTATTACATTGCGTATTGCTGGGCGAGCAGTAGACGTGCGTGTTTCGACCATGCCTTCAAGCCACGGCGAGCGTGTGGTATTGCGTCTACTGGATAAAAACAATGCGCGCTTAAATCTAGAAGATTTAGGCATGACGCTGCAAAACCGTAATCACTTTTCGTCTCTTATTCGAAAACCTCACGGCATTATTTTGGTTACCGGCCCAACGGGCTCGGGTAAAAGTACCACCTTGTATGCAGGGTTAACCGAGATAAACTCGCGAGACAGAAACATTTTAACCGTTGAAGATCCTATTGAGTTCGATCTTCCGGGCATCGGACAAACACAGGTTAATCCCCGTGTAGATATGACTTTTGCCAGAGGCCTTCGCGCTATTTTGCGTCAAGACCCCGATGTAGTGATGGTGGGTGAGATTCGTGATATCGAAACGGCGCAAATTGCTGTTCAAGCCAGTTTAACCGGTCACTTAGTACTCTCTACTCTGCATACCAATACGGCAGCGGGCGCGATCACCCGTTTAGAAGACATGGGTATTGAGCCATTCCTGTTGTCTTCGAGCTTATTGGCCGTCTTGTCACAGCGACTCGTTCGTACCCTGTGCCCAGATTGCAAAAAGCCACATACGCCTGACGCTTCTGAGCTTGAAGTATTAGGGCAAAACGCCACAAGCGAGACCACTATCTACAAGCCTCATGGCTGCGCCGCGTGTAATCAAACCGGATATCGCGGTCGTACCGGTATTCACGAGCTATTGTTGGTAGATGAAAAAGTGCGCGAGATGATGCACGAAGGTGTAGGTGAGCAAGCCATTGAACGCTACATCAGAAAGACGACACCAAGCATTCGTGAAGATGGCTGTAGTAAAGTGCTGGCGGGCGCTACCTCACTTGAAGAAGTGCTTCGAGTAACGAGGGAAGACTAAATGGCGGCATTCGCTTTTAAGGCGGTTAATGCCCGCGGTAAAAATACAAATGGCGTACTTGAAGGTGATAATGCACGCCAGGTTCGCCAACAACTGCGCGAAAAAGGGTTAATTCCCTTAGAAGTAGAGCAGGTCGCAGAGCGCGCACAAAGCGAAGGCAAAGGCCTGTCGTTTTCTTTATTTAAACCCCGTATTTCAGCATCAGATTTAGCGCTACTCACGCGTCAGCTCGCCACTCTTGTCGAATCGGCCCTTCCCGTTGAAGAAGCACTGCTTGCCGTAGCCGAGCAGTGTGAAAAGCCTCGTCAGAAAAACATGATGATGGCAGTACGCAGTAAAGTGGTAGAAGGTCACGGACTTGCCGATGCATTGGGTCAATTTCCCAGTGTGTTTGACGAGCTATACCGTGCGATGGTCGCAGCAGGGGAAAAATCCGGTCACCTTGATACCGTGCTTAACCGCCTTGCTGACTACACAGAACGCAGACAACAAACCCGCAGCCAAATTACTCAGGCGATGATTTATCCATCGCTAATGCTGTTTTTTGCAATGGGTATCGTGTTGCTATTGTTAACGGTGGTAGTGCCCAAAATTGTGGGGCAGTTCGATCACATGGGGCAAGACCTCCCGGCCATTACCCAGTTTCTAATTTCTGTCAGTACCTGGCTGCAAAATTACGGCTTATTTATGCTTATTGGTATTGCCGTGCTTGTTGTCATTATTCAGCGCGTGCTGCAGCAAAAGCACATGAAGCTACGCTACCACAGAGCGCTGTTAACCTTGCCGTTAATTGGCCGGGTGTCTCGCGGGCTCAATACCGCGCGTTTTGCACGTACCTTAAGTATTTTAAGTGCCAGTGCGGTTCCACTACTAGAAGCTATGCGTATTTCAGGTGATGTGCTGGAAAATCAGCATATTAAAAACCAAGTGGCAGATGCAGCCATTAACGTTAAAGAAGGCAGCAGCCTGCGGGCGGCACTAGATAACACAAAAATGTTTCCACCAATGATGATGCATATGATTGCGTCTGGTGAAAAATCGGGTGAGCTACAGCAAATGCTAGCTCGCGCCGCAGATAATCAAGATAGGGAATTTGAAGCGCTTATTGGTGTCTCACTTAAGGTATTTGAACCCTTACTTATTGTATCGATGGCAGGCATTGTTCTGTTTATCGTTATGGCAATATTGCAACCAATTTTAGCATTGAACAACATGGTGAATATTTAATGAAAACACTTAATCGCAGTTCTGGTTTCAGTTTGATTGAAGTCATGGTCGTACTTCTAATCATCGGTATTATGGCGTCTATGGTGGCACCGCAAATCTTGGGTAACCAAGAAGAAGCGCAGCTTAAAAAAGCGGCGGTAGACATCCAGCAAATGGAAAGCGCGCTTGAGATGTATAAGCTGCGTAACAACCGCTTTCCAACCACAGAACAGGGACTAGAAGCGCTAGTTACCGCACCAACTATCGACCCAATTCCACGTAATTACCCTGAAGGTGGTTTCATTAAACGCCTGCCTGAAGATCCGTGGGGCAATCCATATGCACTAATTAGCCCGGGAGAACTTGGCGTAGTTGATATTTTCTCTAATGGTCCAGACGGCGAACCGGGTACTGATGATGACATTGGTAACTGGAACATTAACGAATACCTGAACTAACCTTTATGCGCAACCGCGGCAGTACATCTTTGAAAAAAGCAGGCTTTACCCTATTAGAAGTCATGCTGGTACTGCTGCTTATGGGATTGGCGGCGGGTTACGTTATGTTTAACGCATTCGGTGCGAGTAAATCTGACCTGCTAAAAACCCAAGCGCAACGCCTGCAGGTGATTGTTGATATGGCCAGCGATTTTGCGGTGTTAAATCAACAACAGCTTGGAGTGCGGTTTGAAGCCGATAAAAATGAATACTACTTTGTCTACTTAGACGACGATGATGAGTGGCAGCGTATCGAAGGCGAAAAAACCTACGAACCTTATACGTTGCCTGAGCCTTTCACCTTCACTTTAGATTTAGACGACTTACCATGGGATGTTGAAGACAGGCTCTTTGACAGGGAGCTGTTCGACGAGAATTTAAGTGTTTCTGATGAAGGGGTTGAAATAGGTAACGAAGAAGAGAAAAAGCTGCCTCCGCCTCAAGTGCTTATAATGTCGAGTGGCGAAATTACGCCTTTTACCTTGTCGTTTAATTACGAAGGTGATGACGGCGACAATCCCGTCTATTACAGCCTGCAAAACCAAGATCTTCCGCCTTTAGTGCTTGAAGGGCCTCTGGAGAGACCACTATGATTGCGTTCAACGTTGATGCATCGACAAAGAACGCTGCACCTGCCACGCCACGCCAGCAAAGTGGCTTGACGCTACTGGAGGTTATGGTTGCCCTGCTTATTTTTGCGCTAACCGGTACAGCAGTACTTAAAGCTGCAGGCGAGCATTTATCAAGCGTTGGGCAAATAGAATCTGTCACCTTTGCCAACTGGGTGGCAAGCAATCGCTTAAACCAGCTTCAATTAGATACCACGTGGCCGCCCAAGAACAATTTAAAAGGCACGATGGAGATGGCCGATCGCACGTGGTACTGGCAGCAAACGGTGACAAAAACCAACGACAACGACTTGCGATCGGTAACCGTTTCGGTGGGTGAAGACGAAAGCTACGGCAGTTCAGTTACATCAGTAACCACTTTCGTTGCTAAACCGACGGCGGGAAATTAGCATGCAGCGCGGATTCACGCTTATCGAAATACTGATTGCTATGGCCATATTCACCCTAATTGGGCTTGCATCCACAGGTCTACTTACCACAGTTATCGACAGCAATGATATTTCAGAAGAGCGTTTTGCAAAACTTCAATTATTGCAGCGTGCCATGATCACGATTGAGCGAGACCTTCAGCAAGCCGTGCCTCGCGCAGCAAGGGTTAACGGCGAAAAGCAAGACGTGGTCATGTCTGGCGGTGAAACCGACGACAGTGACGATGACGGCATTGGTTTTGTACGCGGAGGGTGGCACAACCCTCAGTTAATGTTGCCACGAAGTACCCTACAGTTTGTCGCCTATAGACTTAGAGAAAACAAACTGGAGCGCCTTTACAGCAACTATGTGGATAACGTCATAGGCTACGAGCCCAAAGTCCGTGTGCTGTTAGAGGATGTAGAAAGCTTAAAAATTGAATTTCTTGCCACCGCTAACAGTAGTTCCTTAGATGAAGACGAAGACCTGTCGTGGAGCGAAAGTTATAAAGGAGCTGCACTGCCGCGCGCGGTGGCCATTGAGTTTGTCAGTAAAGACTTCGGAAAAATACGCAGAGAATTTACCTTAACTACGGGTGAATCGTCATGACAATCAAGAGTACTCAGCGCAAGTCGATTACTCCACCCGCTAAGCAGCAAGGCGTGGCATTAATGATTGTGCTTATGATAGTAGCCTTGGTTGCGGTATTAGCCACAGAAATGGGTACACGCTTGCAGCTTCAGGTGCAGCGTACGATGAACTTAAAAGACAACAATCAAGCCTACTGGTACGCCATGGGAGCCGAGGCATTCGCTCGAAAATCTATACAGTCTTTAATAGAAGAGAGCCCGGACGTTATCTCCATAGACCAGGCTTGGGCGCAGGAATTCAGCTATCCGTTAGAAAACGGTGGCTTAACCGCTAACTTAGACGATTTGCAAGCGTGTTTTAATTTAAACGCGATTACGTCTGGCAGTGCAGGAGGCGCGGGCAGTAACAGCGGTAATGGCAGCAGTGGGGCGAGTAACACCACGGAAGCCATGGACGCTTTTCACACTATGTTGCTATCACTTAGCGTTGACGGACTAGACAACTACACCGCAGATACCTTACGCGACAGTTTAGCCGACTGGGTCGACGAAGATGACAGAATGCGCCCTTACGGTGCAGAAGACAGCGAATACGAGTCCAGAGAGTTTCCTTACCTAGCAGCTAACGGACCACTGGCATCAAAAAGTGAATTGCGTATTATTAACGGTGTATCACCACAATGGCTAGCCGCATTACTGCCATTAGTTTGCGTGATCCCGGATTACAATGAGTTGAAAATTAACGTCAACACATTAGAAGAAGAAGATGCACCATTACTTGCAGGCCTAACGGGATTAGACATTCAGCAGGCCGCAAGTTTGATTAGCAGTCGCCCGCAAAACGGCTGGGACGATACCAATGCATTTTTAAGCGAGCCCTCTATTCAAGCGCTCAATTTAACAAGCACTCGACAAGATTGGTTTTCGGTTAAAACTGAATATTTTATGTTGCATACAAAAACACAATACAACAAAGCAACCTTTAAGCTTTCCACCGTGTTTCACGTTAATGCCGATACCGGCGTTAGTATTGTGAATCGCGAGTTTGGGGGAACCTATTGATGGAACAACTCTTGGTGCGTTTAGGCGCCAACCATACAGACCCAATTAGCTGGCTCGTTTATTCGCGAACCGAAGATGAAATTATTGCATCGGGCGAGCTGCCTAATGCAGAAGCCTTATCTTCGCTGACCGAACGCGCGGGACAACGAAGTGTTATTGCCTTAGCGCCTAGCAGCGAAATTTTACTCAAATGGGTTGAGCTGCCGCCTAAAGCTGGCCGCAAGATCATTTCTGCCATCCCGTTTATGCTAGAAGACGAGCTTGCCACTGACATTAGCCAGCAGTTTTTTGCGATCGGCCCTAAACGAGGCGATGAACAGGCCGTTGCAGTAGTTAGCCATGAAAAGATGGAGCTGTGGCAGTCCTGGCTTAGCGAAGCAGGGTTATTCTGCGACACCATTATTCCTGATGTACTCGCAGTGCCAGTCACCGAAAACGGTTGGTCAGTGCTTACGTTAGGTGAACAGCTTCTCGTTCGACAAGACACATTCAAAGGCGTGCAGGGCGAGGCAACATGGTTACTGCCAACTCTTGTCCATTTTACAGCACAACAAGAAAGCCCGATAACCATTACCAATTATGCGGGTATCGATTTAAGCACTTTGCCAAATATTGAGGAAGCACAGGCACCCTTAGAGCTGCCTATGCAAGTATTGGCAAAAGAGGCGATGCAAAGCAGCTTCAACCTATGCCAAGGCGATTACAAAGTAAAACGCAAACGCAGCGGTGTTCTGAATCAGTGGCGTGTTGCGGCAGTATTAGCAGTATTAGCGCTATGCACCAGCCTTATCGACAAAGGTTTTTCTCTTTACCAGCTTAAAGCCCAAAATCAGGCGTTAAGCAGTGAGATTAATACCGCTGTTAAAGCGGGTTTCCCCAATATTGGTACCTATCGCAACGTGCGATTGAAGCTACAAAGCGAGCTTGCCAAGTTAGAACAAGGCGGTGGCAGTGCCTCTATGCTAATAATGCTAGACCAGCTCGCTCCGGCTTTTTCAGCCACTGATGTAAAACCGCAAACACTGCGCTTCGATGCCACCCGCACTGAGATTCGCATTCAGGCGCAAGGTAAAAACTTTGAAGCGCTAGAGCAGTTTAAACGTACAGCAGAAAACGCAGGCTTTATGGTTGAACAAGGGGCCATAAATAATCGTGACAATGGCGTTGTAGGTACAGTATCAGTAAGGAGTACCTCATGAATGCACTCTTAGAAAAGTACAAAGCGCTGACCGAGCGCGAACAAAAGTTAGTACTGGTTTCAGCTGTGCTATTAATAATTGCGCTATTTTATTTTGCGGTATGGTCGCCGCTTAATGCTGCCTTAGATAAACAGAAACAGCTTCTCGACAACCAGCAATCCTTGTTGGTTTGGGTAAAAGACAGTGCAGCAAGAGCACAGCAATTGCGCCGCAGCAGCGGGGGTAAACGAACATTCTCTGGCTCGTTACCGCAAGCGGTAAACCGCACTACTGCTCAGCACGACATTGCTATATCTCGTATGCAGCCACAAGGCGACGAGCTTCAGGTGTGGGTTGATCAGGCGCCGTTTAACAGTGTTTTAGAATGGCTCAAAGCCATGGAGAATATGGGCGTGATTATTCTTCAAGCGGATATTGCCGAGGCCGATGCGCCAGGCTATATCAAAATTCGCCGATTACAATTAGGTAAAGCATGAAGTCGAAAGTTAGTTGGATTATAGGCGGCATTATTGCCTTCTTATTGTTTGCCATTGCTTACATGCCTGCTGTTCACGTTATTGGCCGTATTGCGTTACCTAGCAATGTTGCCGTTAGTGGTGTTAGCGGCACCTTGTTTTCAGGCAAGGCGCAAACTGTAGTAGTTAATGGCCTGCCCATCAACAATGTAAAATGGGAGCTTAGCCCCTTACATATGTTGATAGGTAAAATTAAATTAAACCTTAAAGCAGGTAATATTCGCGATAAAAACGACATTGCATTTGAAGGGCCTATTACCACGGGGCTTTTCAGCCAAAAGACTGTCAATACCGAAAACTTCACGCTGTATTTACCGGTAGACCGAGTACTTGCACAAGTTCGCCTTCCGCTGCCAGTAAATGCCGGCGGGCGCTTCAAAGTGTCGCTCAGTGACTTAACGTTTGGGCCTGCGTGTCAATCGCTAAACGGTACCGGAGATTGGCTCAACGCGACAGTTGCCGGTACACAGGGTCCTATTGATTTTGGTACTTATTCCGCAAAGCTGCGTTGTGAAGGCGATGACATTGGAATACTAGTAAGCGAGCCTAACTTACTAAGCTTGTCGATGGATGCGGTTATCCCTACTACGATGAAAAATATTCGAGTAAGTGGTAAATTTAAGCCTGACGACAGCTTACCGCAAGAAGTCCATCAGGCCGCACGCTTGTTTGGTGCGCCGGATAGTAGCGGCTATATTGCGATTAAGCTGTGATGCATAGCACAACCTATGCGTAGAATTTCTAGGTCACCAGCGTACTCTACGTTTGTGGCCAGAGGAACTGGGAACACTTTTTAACAAAGGATTGTAATCATGAACAAACCTCTTCTAGCTGGCGCGGGCGTAACTTTGGTTGCACTTGGCGTTGCCCCTTATTTTATTGGCACTAGCGTTCACGAAAATGTTAACGCCGCCGTAAACGAAATTAACCAACAAGCCGTTTATTCTGCCGAGGTACTTTCGTATGACAAAGGCTGGTTTTCGACAACAGCAGAAATCAAGCTTGCTGTCGATTTTCAAGCGCTAATCAATGCGCAGAATGTTGACTCCACTGACATACCAATGGAAGAAAACCCTAGCATTACCGCTACGCTAGTAGCTCATCACGGACCGGTGTACTTTGGCGATGGCTTAGGATTAGGCCGCGTTCACTATATGGTGTCTATTGATGGAGATGAGTTAAGAGAATACGTTCAGTGGGATGGTCAACAGCCAATTTATCGCAACGAAGGCGTGGTTGGTTTGTTTGGTGGACTAAGCTACGCAGATGTTATTCCAGCGCTTAGCGCGACGGCCGAAGAAGAGGGGTTTACGCTACTTTTCTCTGGTTATGCGGGTGAAGCTGAGCCTGATGGTGACAAAACTTTGTATACGTCGTCGGGTGAATCGCTAAGCATAAGTGCAGATGAATTTTCCTTAGAGATGAAAAATCTGTCTATAGATATGAGCTATGATGGCGATATGGTAGCGGCGTTCAAAGGTGACTTATTTGAATCTACTGGTAAGGCGCGTATTGAAAGCATAGAAATTTCTAACATTGAGCCAGGTGCGACAGTCAAAATTGAGAACCTAGCTTTTGCTACCGACGTCAAGATTGACGAAGACAATAACACCGCCAATGTCTACGTAGAATACGCTATCGACAAAGCCGTGGGCCCTGAGCTTGATGCTACAGACATGGTATTAGGCGTTGCCATCAATAACTTAGATATCGACTTCATTAAGGCCTATCAAGATTTTAGCAACAATTCATTATTAGTGCCTTCTGAAGAAGTGCCAGCCAAAATGATGGAGTTTATTGAGGCTAACTTGCTAACACAGCTTAAAGCTGAGCCAGAGATTAATATAACGAAGCTGAAAGCAACGTTGCCTGAAGGGTCGTTTAACGCTTACGCAAACACGAAATTAGTGGGTATAGATGCACTTCCCGGTACGTTGGAAGACGCCGCTTATTGGGTCACGCATTTGCTGGCTGATGCACAAATCACCGCCGATAAAGCGCTTGCACAGAGTATGGCATCTGGCTATATGATGGGCCAACTAATGGCGACGCCACAAGCACAAAACATGACGGCTGAAGAGCTTCAAGCCGCTGTAGAACAACAGACACCTATGATGCTAAGTACCTTTGCTCAACAAGGCTTAATAAAAGAAACCGAGAAAGGTTACGAGACAAAGCTAACACTTAAAGATGGCGAAGCCAGTGTGAACGGTACGCCTATTCCGCTGCCTTTTGCCCCTCAATAATAGTTAGAGAACCTCTATAAAAGCGTAAACCGTGCATCGCAAACGGTTTACGCTTACTTTACTCCTGTTCAGACAGAGTAATGTTCATTAAATCTTCAGCGGCATATACTCGAGCTTCAGCTACAACAGTAATCGCCTCAGTAAGTGCATCAAGACCCGGTTCGCTACGTTTCATAATATGAGACAACACTATTTGCTTAGCGTTTGACTGCGCGGCAATGTCGATAATCTGAGTTGGCGTCATATGCAAGTTCATAGCAACCTGACCCGCGTCATCACCAATGGCGTTGTGTAACACCAAAAGGTCTGCGTTTTTAGCAAAACGAGCAAGGTTTCCTTGTTTATCATTGGTATCGCCTGAAAATACCGCCTCGCAGCCATTGGCCTTGACCTTCCACGCTAATGCTGGAATAGGCCCGTGGTTCACCGTCATTGCCTCAACACTAACGCTATCGTTTACATTGCGTTTAAACGGTTGTTCAAAGGTTGTGGCCCCGATGCTTTTTATGGAAATTGCATAGTCATCTTGGCCTTCTATGGTGTAAGAAGACAGATACTTAAACGCGCCGTTTTTCCCTATTAACGACGCCACATAGGCGTTTGTGGACGGCATAATGTCGTTGCCCTCTGGCCCCATTATTATTAAATCCTTCTCGCGATCGGTGAAATACCCACCTTTTACAAAGCTTGGCAAATCGGCGGAGTGATCGGTGTGCAAGTGGGAAAGCAAGATAACTTCTAAAGATTCAAACGTCGCCCCCGCGGCGCCAAACTGAACGCTGCTTCCGCTTCCAGCGTCTACCAACACGCGGGCGCTGTCATTTATCCAAACCACATAGGCACTAGATGTTCTGCCGTCATCCAATTCAGGTCCACCCGACCCTAATATTTGCACCGAAACGTTATGGCAACCCATAGGGCTGGTGCTTAGGCCGGCATCGTCTGATGTAGTTGATGGTTGAGACAACGGCTGCGCTAAAGCCGAGAACGATAGAATAGCAGTGGTTGTCATAGCGCAAAAAAACGCAGTTTTTTTTCTACCGCGCTGTTTGTCCTGCCTTGTAAGCCCAATGCCTGATCTTACATTGCTTAACCGTTTATTTATAACCGTCATAACCATCGCCTTATGTTATTCCCTACTCATTAATACACAGATATTTGATTAAAAGACCGTTTGCCCGGACGAAACTATTCAGCCTAGTTGACTGCGCACTGTTTTTTGGCCTGACTGTTTTCAATTACATGGACTTGACTGTGCGACTACCTTAATGAATAGGGCGTACAGCAAAACAAAAAAGGCGAACCCAAGTTCGCCTTTCTTCTCATTGCTTCTTACCGAAGTGCACTACTCGGCCGATTTCTCAGCAACCATGATAGTTTTGATATTGACGAATTCACGCATACCATAGCCTCCGTGCTCACGACCGTAACCGCTGTCTTTCACACCACCAAAAGGTAAGTTTGGTTGTGCCAAAGAGTACCCATTGATATTAACCATACCGGTATCAAATTCATCTTTCGCCAATGCTATTGCTTTGTCGGTATCTGTACTGAAGATACCGCCTCCCAAACCATAACGTGAATCATTTGCTACTTCCATGGCTTGCTTGTCGTCGCGTACGCGAATGAGCGACGCAACTGGTCCAAATAGCTCATCATCATAAGCGGGCATACCTGGCGATACATCTTCCAGCACCGTGATTGGGTAGAAATAGCCATCAGAGTCTGGAATTTCTCCACCCAGTGATAGCGTAGCGCCTTTTTCTAGCGACTTTTTCACTTGCTCATGAAGTTCATCGCGCAAGTCTTCTCTCGCCATTGGGCCCAAATCCGTGTTTTCGTTTGTGGGGTCGCCAACTTTTAGCTTTTTACACTGTGCCACAAATTTGTCTCGGAATTCTTCATAGACGCTATCCACAATAACAAAGCGTTTAGCCGCCACACAGGTTTCACCGTTATTAATAACGCGTCCTTGGATACACATTTCTACAGCATGGTCGATGTCAGCATCCTCTAACACCAAAAAGGCGTCGTTACTTCCAAGCTCCATTACGGTTTTCTTCGACAAGCTTGCAGCTTCCTTTGCCACTTCCTTACCTACTTCATCACTACCGGTAAAAGTAACGCCACGGACGTGTTTGTGCTTGATTAAATCACTTGCCGTGCTGCCATCAATTAGCAGCGACTGGTAAACATTTTTAGGAAAGCCAGCATCTTCGTACATTTGCTGAATGGCTTGCGCCATACCAAACACGTTTTTAGCATGTTTCAGTACCGTGGTGTTACCCGCCATTATGTTTGAGGCGCTATAACGAATAACTTGGTACAACGGAAAATTCCACGGTTGGATGCCAAGAATAACGCCAATGGGCTGATACGTAATGATTGCTCGACCGCCTTCGAAAATGCGATGTTCGTCTTCCAAAATTGAAGCGCCGTGCTCGGCCGTATAGCGGCATATTTCAGCGCATAGCTGCACTTCTTGCTTTCCTTGCGCGGTAACCTTACCCATTTCCCGGGTCATCAGGCTGGCGAGATCATCAATTCGCTCTTCCATCAGATTTGCAAGGTTATTAAATAAATCTGCGCGGGTCTCAAATGACGTACGGCGCCAGTTCAAATAGGCTTCTTGTGAACGGGTAACTGCTTGCTCGGCGTCCTCGGCTGACATCAAATGATAATGATCGATCTTTTCACCTGTAGCAGGGTTGTAGGTATTGATTGTCTCACTCATTGTCACTCTCCTTATTCCGTTTGGTCTGAAGGAAGTGCAACTAAAAAGCCAAGGTGTCAAAAAATATTTTTTAACCTATTTTCAATAATATAGAAGTAACTTGAAGTCTAAGTAATGGATAGTGTCAGAAAGGATCCAGAAAAGATTACCTATCGCAGTAAAGATTTCAGGGCGACCGTTGCGATCGCCTTATCATTTTTCCTAAGTAAGGATACCCTTGCGGCGCTCTGTTTGATTAACGGTGTAATGCGCCTTGTTGTACAGCACAAGAGGTTCAACACTAGTCCGTGTATAAGTCAGGGAAATGGAACTTTGCCATAGCAAGCGTTAACGCCACTTCATAAACACTTTGTCGCGAGGCGTGATTAAGAGTAAGCAAACCAATAGCCCCCCCTTTTTGCTTTATGTTTACTGTATCAAAGAGCTTGTCCATAACTGGCCCAAGTTCTTCTCCACGCTGTAGCGCCTGATATACGCTTACAGGAAGAGGCAAGCTTGCACTTCGCGTTACCGACCAGTGACCTTCATGGTATATCGCCACATAGGCAAAGGTAGCAGGACCATCTTCAAATACATCCACACCACCTTCAATTGCCACATACCACGCATCTGTGAGACCACCTTGATGATGAGCAAGCATGGCCTTCACGCGATTAATGGCGCCCAAGCGCGTTTCATCTTCATTCATTGGCTGGTCAGGCACGCCGCTTGGTACAGCCATACCCTGAGCGTCGAAATCGTGCTCTAGTGTGTCAGAGAGTGTATTGAGCGCAGCATTAATTTTTACCGGATTCAGCGACCCTACATAAATTGTGTCAGAAACCATGTGCTTTCGTCCTTTATAAACGTCCTTTCGAAACAGTCCCAACAGGGTTCTGCTTAATATCTTCTAGCATTAAACGGTAATCGCGCACCGCTGGAAACTCACTAATATTGCGATTTGGCAAAGTACTATCAGGGTTATCGACAGCAAGTAAATGTTTAATACCGTATGTCTTTGCCGCATTTAAAATTGGCAGTGAGTCATCGACAAATAGAGTGCGATGGGCATCGAACTTTACCCGTGCCTGTAATCTTTCCCATAGCAGCTGAGACTCTTTGGTTACGCCGAACTCATGGGTAGAGATGAGGTTGTCGATATGTGCGTCGAGCTGGGTATGCTCTATCTTTAGCGCCAAACTGTTTGGGTGCGCATTGGTCACTAATACCACCTGCCTGCCTGAGTCATGAAGCGCATCAAGGAACGGAATTGTATCGTCACGAAGGGCGAGCAAATGTGCCAGCTCACGCTTCAGCGGCATAAACTCATTTTCTAAGTCCATTTCAAGAGATTCAGCCCAGTAATCTAAGCAATACCATTGAATTTGCCCGAATACTGACTCATATCGCGCAGTCATTTCACGTTGACTCTGCGCCTCTGAAATTCCTCTTATTTGTGCTAATCGTTTAGGCAAATGATGTAGCCAGAACTGGTTGTCGTAATGAAGGTCCAGCAAAGTGCCGTCCATGTCTAACAGTACAGTTTCTATTTCATTCCAGGGCAGAAAGGGCAAGCGATTTTCCTTATAATGAAGTAAGCTAGGAAATTGTATACAAGTATGATAACAAAGTTGTAGCGATAGACATGCCAAAAATTGATCCGAACAAACCGTTACCACAAATTCATTCTCGTGAAATCGTTGCGCAAAGCAAACTCTTTAGGGTAGAACGCTTAGACCTTGAGTTTTCGAACGGCGCCACCCGTGAATTCGAGCGGATGGCTGGCGGAAACAGGGGCGCAGTAATGATAGTGCCTATGCTTGATGAAAACACTATGGTGTTAATTCGTGAATATGCTGCCGGCACACATTCGTATCAACTAGGCTTTCCAAAAGGTTTAATAGACCCTGGCGAAACTGCCATTGAAGCTGCTAATCGCGAACTACAAGAAGAGGCAGGCTTCGCGGCCAATGATCTTGTGGAGCTTCATAAGGTCAGCATGGCGCCCACTTTCTTTAACGCCAATATGACCATTGTTTTGGCTCGAGACTTGTATCCAAAGCAACTTGAAGGCGACGAACCTGAGCCTCTTGAGGTGATTCACTGGCCTTTAGATGAAGCAGATGCTTTACTTGCACGAGAAGATTTTGTAGAAGCACGCTGTATAGCCGCGCTGTTTTTAGCTCAAAAGTGGTTTAAGGAACAATAAACAATGCCCGACGACGCCCATGCCGACCTACTAGAACTTGCGAAAGAAATTGCCATCGAAGCCGGTGAAGCCGTATTAGAAGTATACGATAAAGGGGAGTTTGACGCTTATCAAAAAGACGATGAGTCTCCCGTTACCAGCGCAGATTATTTGGCAAATGATATCATCAACAAGCGCTTACAAGCCGCAACGCCTGATATCCCAATCCTCTCAGAGGAAAACAAACATGCAAGTCTAGAAGAGCGAAAGCATTGGCCTCGATACTGGTTAATCGATCCCATCGACGGAACCCAAGAATTCATTGCTAGAAGCGGTGATTTCGCAGTAAACATTGCGCTAATAGAGAACAATGAGCCGACAATAGGCGTTATCTTTTGGCCTCCAGGGCAGTCGTTATATTACGCCCAGAAAGGCAAAGGCGCGTTTAAGTCATCACCTGATGGCGATCACCCAATAAGCGTACGCAAGCTAGACGACCCTAAAAATAGTGTGGTGATGATTGCAATAAGCCGTCGTCAGTCGAGAGAAAAAGTGCTCAGCAGAATGTGCGCCAAGCGCGTATATCAAACGCTTCCATTGGGAAGCTGTTCCCTGAAAGCCTGCTTTATTGCTGAAGGAAAAGCTGATGTGTTTATGCGCATCGGTATTACCGGCGAATGGGACACTGGCGCATCGCAATGCATTGTTTCTGAAGCGGGTGGGAGTATTGCCGCAGCTAACTTCGAACCTCTTACCTACAATCAGCGTCATTCGCTAGAGAACCCAGATTTTGTGGTAATGGGCGATCAAAGGGTGCCATGGCAAGATGTAGTCCAGTATGATGACTTCGTAAACCCACATCAGCACTAGCGCGTAATAATTTACTTAGCGCAGCGTGTTAACCTACGTATAATAGCGTAGTAATGTTGCTGGGCCACATTACTCTGGTAGTGGTTAAATCAAGCCAGATGGAACCAAAAAGTAAAAGGAGTAACCTATGATGACTACACGTATTCGCACGTTGTCTGCAGCATTGCTCGCATGTGGGCTAGCATTTCCCGCCGCAGCCGATTGGTCAATAGACGGCGAAACAAGTGCACTACACTTCTTATCGACGAAGAATGCACAAGTCACCGAAGTACATAAGTTTGATAGCTTTGATGGTACGCTGTCTGACGGTGGCAAACTTAACGTGGCGGTTGACTTATCGTCAGTGAATACAGCCATTGATATTCGCAACAAGCGAATGCAAGAGATGCTGTTCAACGTGACCAAGTTTGCACAAGCGACATTTGAAGCCAACTTGCCTGAGTCGATGATGAACCTGAAATCGGGCCAAGTTGTTAACGGGAAGGTAGACGGTATTTTGATGTTGCACGGAAAAGCCGTTCCTACGTCATTTTCTGTTAAAGCAAGTAAAGTAGACGACGATACGCTTACCGTATCAACCACGTCACCAACGTTAATTAAAGCAGAGTCTTTTGGACTTGCTGAAGGCGTAGCTGCACTTCAAAAAATTGCAGGGCTTAAGAGCATAACAACAACAGTACCCGTAACGTTTTCAGTTACGTTTACTCAATAAAACATTGTTATTGCCGCCGTCTATCGATAAAAAGCTAGGTGGCACGTGACTAAACGCAATAAAAAACCGCACACATGTGCGGTTTTTTTGTTTTGATATCTACTTTGAGTCCATTATGCGCTGTTAGGAAGCCTGTGGCGCATAGGCAATGGCTTTTGACTTAGTACTTGCTCTGGCATGCTCTGCCACACGTTATCAGGAAGCGCAGGTACTTCTGCCTTGTGCTGTGATATAGCGAAATACCCCATTGCAACGCGTAAACGCTTAAGTGCTTTACACTCATTCACTTCCTGGTCAATGACAAACACGCCCCACTTACGCATGGCTATGCCTAGTTTATCGCTGCTTGTTAAGCGGATAACCGGCGCCGCTAACACCATGCCTACTAATACGGGTAACAACCACATAAATAGCGACGGGGTGAAGTAGAAAGTAGTTACGCCCCACGCTACCGCTAAACAGCTCATAATTTGCGTGTGTTTAATTGCAACTTTCCATGGCACTTTGCGCCCTTCACGCTCTTGCGCTTCCCATTTAACAGAGTGGCCAACAAAAACGCTAATCACAAAATAACTGTGATAGAACATCATTAGCGGCGCAATAAGCACGGCCATAGTTAATTCAATTGCTGCCCCTTTAAGCAAAGACCACGCGCCACCAAATTCGCCACGACGTTTTATTAAAGCTAAAGTAATACCGAGAAGTTTAGGCAAGAATAATAAGGCCGCCGTACCCCACATGGTTACCATCATCATGTCTTGGCGCGCTACCTGCCAACTAGGGAAAAGCTGGTATTCAGACACGAAGAACTCTGGCACTGACGTGGCGCGAATTAACGCATCTGCTGTACCTAGCGCCAACATGCAAAATAGTATGAGTGAAGAGATGTACGCAAACGCACCAAATAAGAAGTGCAGGCGGTTTGCCATTTTAAGACCTTTAACGTTCAATAACCCTAAATGCTGTATGTTGCCCTGCACCCATCGACGGTCGCGAATTGCGTAGTCAACAATGTTACTTGGCACTTCTTCATAGCTGCCCGTGGTGTCGGTAAGCAAGTAGGCCTGCCAGCCAGCACGGCGCAGTAGCGCAGCCTCAACAAAGTCATGACTTAAAATTTCACCACCAAAAGGCGCGCGTCCTTCGAGGGTAGGTAGCCCGCAATGCTGCATAAATGGTGCAATACGAATAATGGCATTGTGCCCCCAATAGTTTGCACTGTCTGTTTGCCAAAACGATAGACCTGTCGCCAACATTGGGCTGTAAAGGTGAGCAGCAAACTGCACAAAACGACCAAAGAAGGTGTTTTGACGTACCGGCATTGGAATGGTCTGTACTAAAGCCGTATCAGGGTTTTGCTCAATACGACGCGCCAAGTCTTGCATGCGCTCACCGCTCATCACGCTGTCGGCATCTAATACAATCATTGACTCATAATTTGCACCCCAGCGTTCACAAAACTCTTTAAGGTTGCCCACTTTTCTGTGCAGGTTTTGTTCGCGACGACGGTAAAACACTTGGCTAGAGAACGCACCTAAACGCTTTTTCAAACGGGTAAAGGCACGTAGCTCTGCATCCGCTTTTTCCATATCACGGGTGTCGCTAAGCATGAAAAAGTCGAATTTAGAACTGTTGTCACTTTCCATTAATTCGCGAATACAAGCTTCAAACCCCACCATAATGCGGCGGGTATCTTCGTTATAAACCGGCATGACCACGGCGTGCTTTTGCGTTAATGGCGCAGTAGCATCAGGAGGCGTTTGATTTCTGCGCAAGCTCAACGGGTCGACGTTAAAAAGCTGCAAAAAGAAACCGATAATGCCTGTCCAAAACGCCATACACAACCATGCGAACAGGGTTAGCCCCAACCCCAGCTGTGCAATCTCTAGGTTGGTAAGGCCGTTAGGTAAAAAGATCTCGTACAAACTCCAACCGGCCAGTGCCGTGCTTGGAATAACTAGCATTGCCATGATAAACAAACGCATATGCTCTCCTTTTAAGATGAAATGTGAAGCACGTGCAGTGCCATCACTTTTAACCTGAGGCACGGCTTTAGCCTCGTCCGATACCGCTATGCAAGCGCGATTATTTTGGTTGGTAGACATAGTTCCAAACCTCACTCACACGTTTACCGTCTTTCTCAATGTAAGCGCGCATATCTACCGTCTGCTTTTCTTTCGGCTTAACAAAGAAGGCGGCTCGCCACTCTTGTCCGTCAGCTACGGGGTAAAGTCGCTGCTGAGAAATCGTGCCGTTAGTACCCTGTACCACCAACTTCATCGACTCGTTATCAAAAGCAATGGCAGAAGGCGCGCTGAAGTCCACGCTGAACTGTCGTGTCGTATTTAGACTGTCGTTTTTAAACTCGTCACCCGGCAACACAGCCTTGCCTTGGCGGGTACGTACTACTGAGGCCAGCTCACTGACAAACGGATTTTGTTCTACGGTTTTAAGCTCGTAAGCGAAATACAGTGATTCGCCCGAATTGAATGGCTTTTCAGGCGTCCAAAAAGCCACGATATTGTCGTGTATTTCGGATTTAGTCGGAATTTCGACGACTTCTAATCGGCCTTTCTCAAAACCAGCTTCTGGCGTCACCCATAGCCCTGGGCGTATATGGTAATTGGCCTCTGCGTCGAGGTAATTATCCCATTCGCCGTCGCGTTGAAGCATGCCGAATCCTTTAGGGTTTGCGTCGCTAAGTGACGTGACTTGAAGGCGTGCAGGGTTAGTCAGCGGGCGCCAAATTTCTTCACCAGCGTGAGTTACCATAAGCACACCGTCACTATCATGCACCTCTGGACGATAGTCGTCATGACGCTTTTCTGTGTTCTCGCCATACAAGAACATACTGGTAAATGGTGCAATGCCTAGCTTGCTCACGTCATCTCTGGCAAATAACCAACTCTCTACCTTAACGCTGGTATCAATATCAGGCTGTATAACAAATTTGTACGCGCCCGCTACAGAAGGGCTTTCAAGACGCGCATAAACAGTAATAGGCTTACCCTCACTCGGTTCTATGACCCAGAACTCAGTGAAGTGGGGGAACTCTTCGCCTTTGGCTAGCGCCGTATCAATCGCAAGACCTCGTGCAGAGATACCGTACACTTGATTTTTACCTACAAGACGGAAGTACGATGCCCCCAAAAATACAGCAAATTCGTCTTTGTACTCTTCGTTCTTGATAGGGTAGTGAACGCGAAATCCAGCAAACCCTGACTTTTCGTCCGTTAGCCCAGCTAACCCCGACGCAGACCCGTCGTAGTTGAACATGTCACTGTTGAACGCTAGGCGTTCAGGCTTATTGCTTTCACCAATAGTGTGGATAGTGACAGGGTATTCATATAAAAACCCCGGGTGAAAAAACTGCAGTTCGTAGTCATTCTCGCCATGCCAAAGACTCTGCTCGGGCTTGAAGCGAATTGAACGATACGTGGTGTAGTCAATTTCTTTAAGCTTGCTGTTTAACCCGTGATCGTCCTGCTCGTAGCTCTCTGTCGCTGACTGGCGTGCAGCATCAATAATTGACTGAAGAACCGGCGATGCTTTTTGAGGCTGATTGTCGTTGTTAACCTCAACTGCACCGGCTTGTTGAAACGCAAATAATGCGATGACACTGCTCATCGCTAAAAGAAGGTGTGACAGCTTATTGCGCTGACGCACATTCGTTTGTAAATCTTTACCGAAAATCGAAACTGGCTTAGCCATTTGTCCTCTCCTTATGAAAACAATGGTTATCCAGATGACCATCAACAACTCGTTACACGCCTTACTTACTGAAAAGCGTCATTTACAAAAACGGTATTGATTGAAGCCACGCGAGAAAGGCGCTCTCTTCCTTTCTTTATCCACTAATATCGTGAAAAACCGAATTCCTTGCCGAAGGGCTAAAGTGAATGTTGGATAACACACAGAGACTTGAGCAAAAGCTGTTCCAACACGAAATAGTCGCCGTTATTTTTTATATTTTTCATAATTTACAATACTTTACAAACACACACATTGTGAATTATTGGAGAACACTGGCTTGTAAAAATGTCCGATGAGTTAGACAAAAGGATAACTGTTGTTTTTTAGAGACAGTTTTATGTGCCAACGTTTTACTAGGAATACATCAAACTTTGATTTTGAACATTTCAAATGTGTAGCCTCTAAAAAGCCAGACGCATTTTATCTATAAATATTAGCTACATAGATAAATTAAGACATATCAAAATAGTGATTTAGTACGAAGTTGGCAAACGCTTTGCTATTCATCATGTTGATAAATAAATCGGACACTATTTCTTAACGGAAATAACAAAGATGGCATGAAGGCAAGTACGGCTTTGTGTTCATCAACCAAGTAGCCTTTTGTAGCGCGCTGTTAAGCGCTGACTTGCGCTTGGGTTTGCACATTTATAACAAACCGAGAACATTCGCGATGAACAAGGTGGGTTACTTAACATACTAAGGAGTTATCACATGCGTAAATCATTCACACTTATTGCAGCAGCACTAACTGCGGCAACACTTCCTCTTACAGCTATGGCCGACAAGCCTGACTGGCGTTACGTAGAAGGTGGTTACACCAAAATGGACTTTGACGACAATGAGTCTTTTGAACCAGACGGTTTAACCGTTAACGGTAAATACCTACTGAACAGCAACTGGTACCTGAACGGCGAGTATAGCTTCTTTGAAGAGGGCAACTTTGACTTTGATATGCTGACACTAGGTGCGGGTTACCGTTTACCTGTTAACGCGACAACAGACGCGTATTTTGGTGCCAACTTAGAGCGTATTGACGGTGACGTAAACGACGAAACAGGTTACAGCATTAATGCTGGCCTTCGCTCGATGATCACAGAGCAGGTAGAGCTGGCGGGTGAAGTTGGCTACTACGATGTAGACGATGGTGAAGCGACATTTAGAGTAGGCGCTAACTATTACATCACGCCACAATGGGCTGTGGGTGCAAACTACAGAATCATTGATGATTTAGACATTATGCAGGTAACTGCACGTTACGCGTTTTAAGCCTTCCTCTCCTCAGGTAGGTAGCCGGGTTGCTCGACCCGGCTTTTTTGTGTCTATTGTTCTTCAGCTTCGCTTGGCTCAATATCTTCTTTTCTTTTGATATCTACACTTTCATGAAGCTCTGAATAGACCAGCACCGCCTCACCCGATTTGAGTCTGTTTAACACTTGCTGCACTTTCACATCTAGCGCAACTTCTTCAGCGCCGTAGTCCGTGCCCTCTCGCAGAACAAAAGACTCAGCCAAGCTATAAAGCGTATCGGCTTCTAGCGCGTCAATGGGGATTATCATTCACACTCCTGATAAAAAGCGTTTGGGTAAATTATTAGGACATCAACATTAGCGGCTGACGTAACGACACGTAGTATTTACAGGTAAGGCTTCACTTACAAAACGTTTCACCCGTTCGTGCAGCCATACTTTAGGATTTAATATAGAACCTTGCATGAACCCAACGTGACCGCCTCGTTCACTTAGCTCCACGGTAACGTTGCGCGCAAGCTCTTCTTCCTTAGGCACAATTAAGTGATTCATAAAGGGGTCATCAATGCTATGCAATACCAGTGTAGGACAGTGGATCGCGCTTAAAAAGTGATACGCACTACACTTTTCATAGTAGTCTTGAGCGTCTGCAAAGCCGTGAAGCGGCGCTGTGATCTTCTCGTCGAATTGGGTAAAGCTGGTGATCTCTTCCACATCAGTTTTTGTTAGCTGTATAAGCTTGCGATAATCGATGTACTCCATTTTCTTACGCAGCGTATCCTTCATGCTAGTAAGTAAATACTTTTGATATACGCGAGAAAAACCCTGGTTAATTGATTTAGCACATTCAGAAAGTTTAAGAGGTGAAGAAATGGCAATCGCTGCCTTAAGCCACTTTTGCGCAGGGTTTTCGCCCAACAGTTTCAATAGCATGTTGCCGCCAAGGGAAAAGCCGATGGCCACTTTAGGAATTCGTGGAAATTTATCGTGAAGCCACTCTAAGAAAAAGCTGGGGTCTTCTGTTTCTCCACTGTGATACGCCCGCGCTTTTAAATTTGGCACGCCGCTACAGCCGCGATAGTGCATCATCACCACCTGCCAACCATTCACTGACAATTGAGCCATCATATCGTTCGCGTAATGCGACTTAATACTGCCTTCTAAACCGTGAAACATCACCACGATACCCGATGTTTCCTGCGGTTTTGGCCCCCACGCCACATCGACGAAATCGTCATCGGGTAATGTGAGACGCTCCATGTCGTAAGACAAAGGCAACCGCTTTTGAATAAAACGCGGCCATATGGTTTGCACATGACGGTTTTTCGCCCACCCTGGCACCTTAAAGCTGCTTTTTATTATCTTTCCATGCGATAGCGCTGATTTACTCATTTTGTTTTCTTATTGTGTTTTTACGATAGTTGGTTAACCACTAGGCTCACTAGTTGGCGCGCCTCGTTGTTGTCTCGCAGTCCGTATGCATTTATAAACGCAGCGATAGACGCGTTAAATACGTTAGACGATACAGATTGCCCCTGACCCAGATGCGTGACTGGCTGCTCATTGAACGACGCAACAATATCGTGCTGCTGCTGTCTTTCAAGCTCTAGCTCTTGTGCTTTGAGTGCGTCATATTCTGCTTGGTCTCCGCCTTTTTCGGGGCTCGCAGCCTTTCGCCTTGCACGGTGATACTGTAACTTTTCTTCGGTCGCATTGGATGCCGCAATCACTGCCTTAAGCTGTGGCAAATTAATGATGACATTATTCTCTAAACACCAGCAAATCAGCAAGAGAACGTTTACATTAACCTTGTGGTTGTCTTGCAGTAAAAGCGCAAGGGGAGCCATATCACCTTTGGTATAGCGAGAAACGCTATACTCCCAAAACGCGCGGTTTTCGATATTAGGCGTTGGCATTGTCATACTCTTCTCGTTTTAGCTCAATTTGCTCTTGGGCATCTAGCCATGCCATCTCTTCTTCTTCAAGCTGTTGCTTAAGCTGAGTTTGCTTGTCGAGTAGGCCCATAAGCTGCGCCTTTTTGTCTTCGCTGTAAAGCGAAGTATCGGCAAGGGACGCTTCCACCTCAGCCAAAGCAGCACTACATTTTTCCATGGCTTTTTCGTGTTTTTCAATGGCTTTTTTAAGTGGCGCAACCCTTTGCCTAAACTCGGCTTCACGGCGTTTTTCTTCTTTACGATCTAATTTGCGTTCCGGCTTACTCTGCGCGCCAGTCTCTTGTTGCTCTTCGTTTTTGGCGTCGCTGTTGGCCTTGGCTTTTTCCGCTGCCTGCTGTTTTAAAATCCAGTCGCGATAGTCGTCCAAGTCGCCTTTAAATGGTTCAACTTCGCCACTGTCTACCAAATAGAAATCTTCACATACCGAGGAGAGTAAGAAGCGGTCGTGCGAGACCAGTACCATGGCGCCTTCAAAACCTTGAAGCGCGATATTTAGCGCATGGCGCATTTCCAAATCTAAGTGGTTGGTAGGCTCATCCAGCAGCAATAAATTAGGCTTCTGATAAACAATTAACGCCAATACTAAGCGCGCCTTTTCACCGCCCGACATAGGTGCCACGGGCGCTAACGCTTCATCGCCATTAAATCCAAAACCGCCCAGGTAGTCGCGAAGTTGCTGCTCGGTGGCTTTTTCGTCAATGCGCTGCAAATGAAGAAGCGGAGTAGCGTCAGCATCTAATGTTTCTAACTGATGCTGAGCAAAATAACCAATCTTAAGGCCTTTAGCCGTATTAAAAATACCTTGCTTTGGCGCATGTACACCCGCCAACAGTTTGATTAGCGTAGATTTACCCTGCCCGTTTCGACCTAGAAGACCTATTCGGCTACCAGGTACTAAATTGAGTTTCACCTGTTGCAGCACAATATGGTCGTCGTAACCCAACTGAATCTTCTCCATTTGCACAAGCGGGTTAGGCAGTGCCGACGGCGGCGCAAAAGAAAAGCTAAATGGGCTTGCCATATGGGCTGGCAACAAGGTTTCCATTTTCTCCAACTGCTTAATACGACTTTGCGCTTGCTTAGCTTTACTCGCTTTAGCTTTAAACCGGGTAATAAACGAATTGAGGTGCGCTACTTTTTGCTGCTGCTTTTCATATTCAATGTTTTGCAAGCGAATACGTTCAGCGCGCTGGGTTTCGTAAGACGAGTAGTTACCGGTGTAGGTGATAAGTTTCTGTTGTTCAACACTGATAATTTGCGCAACCGTGTTGTCGATAAAAGCTTTATCGTGAGAAATCAGCAATAGCGTTCCCGCATAGCGTTGAAGCCATTTCTCTAGCCAAATAACGGCGTCTAAGTCTAAGTGGTTAGTAGGTTCATCAAGCAACAGTAAGTCTGAAGGACAAAGCAGCGCTTGAGCTAGGTTTAGGCGCATACGCCAGCCACCTGAAAAATCGCTAACTGGTGCGCTTAACTGCACATTGGTAAACCCAAGACCCGACAGAATGGTCGCTGCGCGAGCTTCCACGTCGTATGCTCCCGCTTGCTCGAGCTGCCCGTGAATTTGGCCAATCTTTACACCGTCGCCGCTTTTTTCAGCGGCTTCTAATTGCGCCTGTAGATTACGTAAATGTTTGTCACCGTCCACCACATAGTCTATCGCAGTCCGGTCAGTTGCTGGCGTTTCCTGTGCCACGCTCACAATTCGCCAGTCATTCGGCACGCTGCAGTCGCCAGCATCGACACTTAACTCACTTCTCAGCAGTGCAAAAAGCGTGGACTTTCCGCAGCCGTTGCTGCCAATCAGCGCTACTTTGTGGCCTGGAAAAACCTGCGCCGACGCCTCTTCTAGCAACATTTTGCGACCGCGAAGTAGCGATACATTTGAAAGCTTTATCATGAGTAACCTGTGATGGAACAAACTAGGGCGCGTATAATATCAAAAACTTAAGGTAAAAGCTGATCAACACTTACCATTTCAAGGTATAATAATCGCGAAATTCTCCAAAGGTGTATGTATGTCAAAACGTGTAAAACGCCGCTTTGTTGCAGGGGCTACGTGCCCAAAATGCCAAGAGCTAGATACGATTTCGTTATATTTTGAAAATAACGTAGAAAAGTTGGAGTGCGTTGCGTGTGGATACAATGAAGCGCAAACTGACGAAAAGGTGAGTGCCGCCACACGCTCAAACGAAAATGTGATTGGCATCTTTAAACCGCACTAACATTCCTACCCACGTCTCAGTAAATCTTACCGTTAAGCCTGTGTAACACCTTACAACGCTGTGCTCAGGCTTTTTGCAAACTTCTCTTCATGCCACGCCAACACTGGGTATCCTCGTTACCTAACGAAAGAGGTTGCTCAGGCATAATTTTTGTATTTCCTTTGCAAAGGAGTGAAATATGAAACATGCTAAAAAACGTGTCTGCTATGTCCTTATAGCCTTGTTGCTTGCGCTTATTGCCATAAGACTTTACTTGCCTTACGCCGCAGCGTCATACATCAACACGACGCTGAGTCAGTCAAAAGAGTATAACGGCCGCGTGGGCGATGTAGATTTAATGCTATGGCGTGGCGCATACAGTTTAGAACATGTTTTGCTTTATAAGGCGAACGGGCAAGTAGATAGGCCGCTGTTTAAAGCTGACTATGTGGAGTTTACGCTTTCATGGTCACAACTTTTCAAAGGTGCAGCGGTAGGAAAAGTCATTGTTAATTCCCCCGAGATTAATTTTGTAGACGGCACCACGGAGGAGAGAAGCCAGTCTGGTAAGGATGAAAACTGGTTATCTATCGCCGACCAACTCTTCCCGTTACGCATCGATAAGCTAACTATTAACCAAGGAAAAGTCGCTTTCCACAACCCCGATACTTCTCCGGCTATCGACATTGCGCTTCATGATATTCAGCTTGAAGTGAATAACTTGGTGAATAGCGATAACTTGTCAGACTCACGTGTAGCAACTGCCAAAGCGCAAGGACAAACGGCTCAGCAGGGCACGATATCCTTAAACGCTAAACTTAACCCCGCAACAACAGCCCCCACATTTGACGTTGATATTCAAGCTGACAACGTTGGACTAGTGAACTTTAAGAACCTACTTGATACCTACGCACCGTTTGATCTGGAAGCCGGTACCCTCACGCTTGCGGCTGAAGTGGCGTCTAATGAAGGGAAAGTAAAAGGCTATATCAAACCCATTTTGCATAATGTGGAGGTATTTTCTTGGAAGGGTGACATTGAACGTGACGGCGATGGTTTTATTGAAGGCAGTATCGAAGCCATTTCCGCGTTTGTCACCGAACTGTTTGAAAACCAAAGCGAAGACCAAATTGCCACACGCATTCCTGTTGAAGGCGATTTATCAAGCCCTGACACCCAAACATGGGAGGCATTTACCGCGATTTTAAAAAATGCATTTATCGAAGCTTTTAACGGCGATGTGGAGAAAAGTATAGAGTTGGATAGACTCGATCTGGATAAGTTGGAAGCGCCGGAAGGCTCTGAAAATTAAGAGCCCTCGCCGCTGAACGCGCTTAAATAGTACAGCTATCGCCACAGTCGTTGGCGCCGTCGCGCATACCTTCAATCTCTTGACTCTCTTGCTTGTCTTTTTCAGCCTGTTTCTCTGCTACTGACTGCTCAACAGAGTCAAAATCGATGCTATCAAACGCATCCATATCAAAATCGCTCATAACTCACTCTCTCAAATAGTAAAAAAGGCTTCTCTTTGCTGAAGCCTTTGTATCGGGGCGCAAGTGTAATTCAAATGTATATTCTGGCTAAATGAAGACTTCGCCTAACTCATAACAAGATGAACTAGCGTGATGTTTTTTAAACACTACTGCACATCAACGAAGCGCCTTTGATGTCTTCACAGGCCTCTCCCCACGATGAGCCCCCCGCAAACGGTGTCATCGCCAATAGACGCGATCCAAATAAATACCGCGTTGCAATTACTAGTGCGCTTCAATTGTTCTAGTAATGCGGAGGCGGGGTTTCTTCTGACTGCTTAGCAATATTAGACGGCTCGATAGACTTAACGCGGTCAACGACATGGCGTACTTTAAAGGCTAAATCGTCAAGCTGCTTTTGTTGCGAAGACAGCGCATCGTTTAGCGCCTCAATGGTGTGCTCCTGAAACGCAACTTTGGTTTGAAGCTCTTCGATATAGCTATTCGCGCTATCTATTTGCTGTTGTAAATGCTCAGCGCTTTTCTCTGTCATGTAAATTCTCTATCTCTCTCGTTGCCATTCTTCGGCAAGGCCACTACTGCTTATAGACAATATATTATCATTGGGAAGGAAGGCGACGCCATACACAACTGCGGTCGGTGGTGAAACTGACTCTCGTGAAGCAACCTGAATGGACTGCACTTGCTCGCCAGTTTTCAAATCCCACAGGTATACTTTTCTGGCGGGAGAGCCTGTTAGTAAAAACTGACCGTCTTTGGAAAACTCAACGTCTGTGAAGATTTTCTGACGCGCTGCATATTTGAGGGATGCCACAGGCTGCCCAGTTTGCACGTTCCACACTTGCGACTTGCTCTGGCTGTCCGCAGTAAAAGCAAAGCGGCCTTCATCATCAAGCGCTACTTTTGTTACTCGCGTGGGGTGGGTGAATGTATGAATTATTTGCCCAGTGTCAGTGCTCCATAAATACGCTATGTAATCGTTGCCCCCCGTCAATGCGAACTTACCGTTAGGGGAAATATCAATGGAGTTAACCTTTTCCTGATGCCCTAAAAACTCCAGTCGACGAGAAGTACGAGGTTCAAAGTACATCACTTTGCCATTTGAGCGCGCCACCAATATGCCGTTACCATTATTGGTAACCACCACATCTCTAATTGATGACTCGTCAATGCGCCAAAAACCTTCAGGCTCGCCGGTCTCCAAACTCCATAAGGCAAACGCCTCGCGGTCAGCGGTCACAACATAGCGTTTGTCGGCGCTAATGTGCACTGACATGACCAGGTTGTCACCTTCACCTTGGTGGCTCCAGTGATAAAGGGGCTCACTTTGTCCAATTCGCCATACGTTTACCCCATTATTCACACCTGAAACCACCGCTAACGTGCCGTCGGTAGAAATATCTGCGGCATAGGCGCCTTCTTCTACATGACGCCACTGCTGTATTGGCGTAGTATCAGGGACAGAGCATCCCATGGAATTACCTATAAGTACGATGAGTAACGCTATTCTATGGAACATTTGAGGCCTAAACATAATCAAATGGGTTTCGCTTTGTAAACGCTAGGTTTAACATAGCATGGATCACGCATCTTTAACTATCGTGCACACTGCCTTGGATGCAGCAGTATAGACATAGACGCATGATGATAAAAATTTATGGAGACGTTTTTATGCAGAAGTCGCTCGTTGCCTTATCTACTATCGCTGCGCTAGGCCTTTTCGCTTGCCAGCCAAATACATCTGATGAGGCCGCTTCTACAAGCGCTGATAGTGCAAAAACAACTTCTGTTTCAGCAGAAGAAATGACAGATACACAAAAGCAAGCTTACGCCATGGGCGCAAGCATGGGTTTGTTCGTTAGCAACCGTGCCGAACAACAAGAGCAACTGGGTTTAACATTAGACCAAGATGCGCTACAACAAGGCTTTAAAGACGGTCTAAACGACACCCTTAAGTTTACGCCAGAGCAGATTCAGCAAATCGCTCAACAAGGCGAAGAAGTACTTCGCGCTAAGCAGCAAGAGATGGCGGAACAAGCCGCTGAAAAAAATATTGAAGCAGGCCTAGCTTACCTAGAAGAAAACGGTAAGAAAGAAGGTGTGGTAACTACCGAGTCTGGTCTTCAGTACGAAGTACTTGAAGAAGGCGAGGGTGCAAGCCCAGAAGCGACAGACATGGTTAAAGTTCACTACCGTGGCACCTTGTTAGATGGTACGGAGTTCGACTCATCTTACAAGCGTGGCGAGCCAGCAGAATTTCCACTTAATCGCGTTATTTCTGGTTGGACTGAAGGCGTCCAATTGATGAAAGAAGGCGCAAAGTATCGCTTCCATATCCCATCTGAACTTGCTTATGGTGCGCGTTCTACTGGCGCAATCACGCCAAACTCGACGCTTATCTTTGACGTTGAGTTGCTAGAAGTGGTTAAGCCTGAAGCAGAAGCGCCAACGGAATAAGTTAGTGCTTTAAGAAAAAGATAAAGAGAAAGCCGACGCATAGCGTCGGCTTTTTTGTTTTAGTGAGTCAGCGTGATCCTTGCTTACCTTTTCCCTACGAGCCAGTGGGTTTTCACCACGCGCGTACCCAAATAGTAAAGTGGGTTATTCAATATGCTTGGTGCCTCGAATTACACTATTAAGCTTAGTCTAAATCGACCAAATTTCACGGTCTATTCCAAGCCTTTTTGGAACAATTTCGCCTTAAAACTTGGTGCTTAAAACAAAAGGTTTTAACGCTGAGGGGCGCGCCGCCTTTCTGTATGTACCTTAAACGTAGCAAAATGATTTAACAGAGACTGACCCACCTTATACATAGCACAACCTAAAATAAGATATATCACGGTTTGCATACTATTTAAGCGAACAACGATATCAAGCAAGGCATACAACAATAACAGCGCGCCGCTTAAAAACAGCATAAAACCGATGATAGTACCGCTGGTTTGGAACGGATCGTTCCCCGACCTTCGACGGTTCAACATTGGTATCCTGTTACGCATTCATTTCCCCTAATGATTTGACTATTATTTATACTACGACACTAAACGAAAGGTTTATGTTCAATAATTATTCAATCTGTCTCTTTTGTCACTTTTTGACGTACAGAAAGATTGCGTTTTGCCTTATTACCCACATAAAGTAGGGGTAATTAGCTGGATTATTTATAGGACATTGTGAAAACACCGCTTATCACTCGAAAGGGCTACTTAAAGCTTAAACAAGAACTGGATTTCTTGTGGCGTGAAGAACGACCTGAAACTACTCGCAAGGTAACCTGGGCAGCGAGCCTTGGTGACAGAAGCGAGAATGCCGACTATCAGTACAATAAGAAGAAGCTACGGGAAATTGATCGCCGCGTACGCTACCTTCGCAAGTGCTTGGAAAACCTAAAGGTTGTGGACTACGATTCACAGCAAGAGGGTAAGGTCTTCTTTGGTGCCTGGGTTGAAATTGAAAACGAAGCGGGCAAGGTGATGGAACTTAGGCTCGTGGGCTACGACGAAATTTTCGGCCGAAAGGATTACATTTCTATCGACTCTCCGATGGCGCGAGCACTGCTTGGCAAAGAAGAAGACGATGAGTTTGTTGTAAAAACCGAAACGGGCACGAAAGAGTGGTGGATAAACCGTATTTGGTACGACGCAACAGACAAACTGTGAGCACTAATATGCCCTATTTAATCACCCATTTGTAACACAATGATCAGACGACTTCCCCTACACCGCGGTGATATACTCACCGCTCCTATTTTCACTACCGACGCTGTGTATATAAGCCTTTCACACACCGTTTATTCGCCATTGCCTGACGCGAATTATTAGTATCTTAGAGCGACTTATGATTATCAATAAAATTGCAGATGAACTTAGCGTTCAACCTTCGCAAGTAACTGCCGCTGTTAAACTTCTTGATGAAGGGTCTACCGTACCTTTTATCGCGCGCTACCGAAAAGAAGTGACACAAGGCCTTGATGACACACAGCTGCGTACCTTGGAGCAGCGCTTAACCTACCTGCGAGAGCTTGAAGAGCGCCGCGATGTAATCCTTAAATCTATCGAGGAACAGGGCAAACTAACCGACGAGCTTAAAAGCAGTATCACCAGTGCTGACAGCAAAACTACCTTGGAAGATTTGTACTTACCGTACAAGCCTCGCCGACGCACTAAAGGCCAAATAGCGATTGAAGCAGGCCTTGAACCTTTAGCTGATACCTTATTCTCTACCCCAGATACCGATGCTGAAAGTGCAGCAAGCGAATACGTTAACGCAGATAGTGGCATTGCTGATACTAAAGCAGCATTAGAAGGCGCCCGCTATATCTTAATGGAGCGCTTCGCCGAAGACGCTACACTGCTGGCAAAAGTGCGCAAGTACTTAACTGAAAATGCTTATGTGAAAAGCACGGTTGTATCAGGTAAAGAGCAAGAAGCCGCCAAATATAAAGACTATTTCGAACACAGTGAAAAGTACAAGAACGTACCATCTCACCGCGCGCTGGCGATGTTTAGAGGCCGCAACGAAGGCATGCTACACATTCAGCTAGATGCCGACCCGCAGTCAGAAGACAACGGCCCATCGCATTGCGAACACATCATTGCAAGCCACTACGATATTATGCACCGTGGTCGAGGCGCAGATGACTTCTTAGCTCAAGTTGTACAGTGGACGTGGAAAATCAAAATTGGTTTACACATGGAAACTGAGCTATTCAGCGCCCTTAGAGAACGCGCAGAAGAAGAAGCCATTGAGGTATTTGCTAAAAACCTAAACGACCTGTTGATGGCTGCACCTGCAGGTGCAAAAACCACTATGGGCCTAGATCCAGGTTTGAGAACCGGCGTTAAGGTAGCGGTCGTAGACAGCACAGGAAAAGTGGTCGCAACCAACACCATATTCCCGCATGCGCCACAAAACCAGTGGGATAAATCTATTCGCACGCTCACCACGTTGTGCAAGCAATACAAAGTAGATTTAATCAGCATTGGCAACGGTACTGGCTCGCGCGAGACAGACAAACTCGTTGGCGAAATGCTCAAGAGCAACAGCGAGCTTACTGCACAAAAAATTATGGTCAGTGAAGCGGGTGCATCGGTGTATTCAGCCTCTGAGCTTGCTTCAAAAGAATTGCCTGACCTTGACGTGTCAATCCGCGGCGCAGTGTCTATCGCTCGACGCTTGCAAGACCCGCTGGCAGAGCTGGTTAAAATTGAACCTAAAGCTATTGGTGTAGGCCAATATCAGCATGACGTAAGCCAAAGCCAGTTAGGCAAGTCGCTAGACCGTGTTATTGAAGACTGTGTAAACGCCGTTGGCGTTGACTTAAACACGGCATCGCCCGCGCTTTTGAGCTATGTATCGGGCTTAAACAAAACCCTAGCGCATAACATTGTAAATTTCAGAGACACTAATGGCGCTTTCCCAGACCGTAACGCGCTATTGAAAGTCGAACGTTTAGGGCCTAAAGCCTTTGAGCAAGCGGCAGGCTTCCTTCGCATTGTAAACGGCACAAATCCACTTGATGCCTCTGCGGTTCACCCCGAAGCGTACCCAGTGGTAGATAAAATTGTAGATACGACCGCTGTCGCGGTTAACGACATCATCGGCAATACCGAGCTTCTAAAAAGCCTGTCGCCAGATACCTTTACCAGCGACACATTCGGTTTGCCAACAGTTAAAGACATTCTAAAAGAGTTGGATAAACCAGGCCGTGATCCTCGTCCAGAATTTAAAACTGCCGCGTTTAAAGAAGGCGTTGAAACCATTAACGATCTTAAACCAGGCATGATTTTAGAGGGTGTGGTGAGCAACGTAGCCAATTTTGGCGCGTTCGTTGATGTAGGCGTACATCAGGATGGACTGGTGCATATTTCAGCACTGACTAACAAGTTTATCTCAGACCCACGCGAGGTAGTTAAAGCAGGCGATATCGTCAAAGTAAAAGTGCTTGAAGTAGACGTACCGCGCAAGCGTATCTCCTTCACCATGCGCTTAGACGATACACCGAGTCAAAGCAATAATGCAGGCGGCAAACCAGCAGCAGGAAAACCACAAAGTAAAGGGGCTGGGCGTGCTAACGCAAAAGCAAACCCTCGTTCAAATCAGGGTGGCAGCAATCGCAACAGCCAGCCTCAAAACAGCGCCATGGGCAACGCCTTTGCTGATGCATTTGCTAAAGCAAAAAAGTAAACAGTAGCGATTCACCATAATTTACTGTTGCTTATAGAGGGCCTGTCACTGACAGGCCTTTTTTCTATCACGCTTCCATTTAGCCTGCCGTTTTTGCTACATTAGATTGTGGTACATTAGTTCGGGCGCATAGAAATTTTATGTGCCCAAAAACTCTTTAGCCAAAAGCACCAAAATAGAGAATACCGAAATAATGAAGAGGTGTAGGTCACACCGAAACCGAAGTTCGTATATTGGTAGCGTTTAGCAAGGCCGTTGACATGCTTTTAGAGCCTTAACGTTTAACGAAGGTAATGTTGCTCATTTGACCACAGCCTTTTTCTAGGCAGCACTTTCGGACAACCATAATGAGCTAAGGGCCACTAACCTTTGGTGTACGAGCGTAATCATCCAACGGTACAGCAAAGATTATCTGCCCTCATCAAAGGATGATTTTATGAACTCGCCTGTCTCAAAAAACATGCTGAATGTCAGCGCCGATTACCCCGACCTTCGGGATCGTTATTACCAGCCAAATCTTACTCCACTTAAGCCTTTTATCGACCCGCCAGGCAATTTGGTTATTTTAGACCAAGGAAAAGATGGAGCGTGTACCGGCTTTGCATTGGCCGCTACCATTAATTTCATTTACCGTCAGCAAGGCCGAAAACATACTGTTAGCCCGTGGATGCTTTATGCCATGGCCAAACGTCATGATGAGTGGTTAGGTGAAGCGTATGAAGGCTCTAGCTGCCGCGGTGCAATTAAGGGGTGGTACAACAGTGGCGTATGTAACGAGTCACTAACTGAAGATATTAAGCACAGCAACGAATTTGAAATGACCCTAGCTATTGCTAACAATGCAAGCAATCACAGGCTAGGTGCGTACTACCGTATTGAACGAGAAATTAGCGATTTTCATGCGGCGCTTAACGAAGTGGGCGTAATCTTTGTTTCTGCCAGAATTCATGAAGGCTGGAAAGATAGCGAAGGTGATGTAATAAGCTTAAGGCCTGAACCCATGGGTGGCCACGCGTTTGCCATTGTTGGCTATAACGATGAAGGCTTCTGGATCCAAAACTCCTGGGGGACGGATTGGAAAAAGTCAGGGCTGGCACTTTGGCGTTACGATGACTGGGCGTTAAATGTTATGGATGCTTGGGTCGTTCAACTCGCACTTCCTATTTCAGGCACAGGCACTTACCACCAAGCTACGCGCTCTATTGCACAGGGTTTGTTTTCTCGCTCCACACCACGGGTGAGCATTCAAGATCACTTCGTTCATTTCGACGACGGACACTTTGATACCAGAAGTAAATATTGGAGCAATAAAAACCACGTCGATGCCATTATTGAAAAACTTTCTGACAGTAACCATCGCCACGTAATGCTGTATGCTCACGGCGGCTTAAATAGCATAAAAGCTTCGGCTAAACGCATTGCTGCCATGAAAGACACCTTTCTTAAAAACGATATTTACCCCATTCACTTCATGTACGACACGGGTATGCTAGAAGAACTCAAGGATATTCTGGGCTTTAAGAATAAAGAGATTAGCAACAAAGTTGGGGCCTTCACCGACTACACCGACCGCATACTAGAATGGGCAACACATAAAGTAGGCGGCGCACTGTGGCGAGAAATGAAATCAGATGCTTGCACGCCCTTTACCCGTACCACATCAGATGGTACGTATTTCCTAACGCAATTGGCCGCCTACTTGAAAGACAATTCAGATATTAAGCTGCATGTCGTCGGTCATTCGGCAGGCTCTATTTTTCATGCTCACAGCCTATCTAGGCTGTGTAAAGTTGATGAAAACATAACGATTAAGAGTCTGCATTTACTGGCTCCAGCCATTAGCTCCCCCTTGTTCAACGAAAAGCTCTCTGCGCTTATAGAAGGTAAACACATTGAATCGACCATGGTTTACAACTTATCTGAAGCGTTAGAAAAAGATGACCACGTGGCGCGCATTTACCAGAAGTCGTTGCTCTATTTAGTATCAAATGCGTTTGAATCCAAACCAGAGATGCCCTTGTTAGGTATGGCTGTGTTTAATCAGCCTCTGCCTAACGTGACGTTTAAGTACAGTGAGGGGAAAGAAGGTGATGCCACCGCCGCCACGTCCCACGGTGGCTTCGATAGCGACGTAGATACCATGAACTCGGTGCTTTCAGACATCACTGGCGGCTCACCTAAATATCCGTTTACAAAGGCAATACTGGATTATTAATCCCTGCTGGTTTGAAGGCAATGCAAGGGAAGTGAAAGTGCTTTTTTCGCGATTTAGCCCTTAGCTATGACGGGCTAAATCGTTCGTGCAATGTTAAGCAGTTAGCGTTAATTGCAGGTTATCATGCTTGAAGCGATAAACCTTCTCTAGAGGGGGTGTAAGCTTGCAAATAAGCATTTTGAATGCGGCCAATTCGTGTTTGCATCACATTAGACTCATATGCCTGAAAGCCTTGTGTGTCTGCTGATGAAGATTGATTATCTAACACCATATCCGCAATAGAATCGGTTGCGGTGCCTATATTTGTATCGGGCTGCACGGCTGCCCCAGTGTCTGCAACAATGCCATTGCTTTGTGCTGAGGTAGAACCTGTTGAAGCCGTTTCTGTTTGGCCTTTGGCAATCTCGCTACGGGCCTCTGTGGCTTTTTGAGAAGCCTCTGCAGCCACTTTTAAATCTTGTGATGAAGGTTCAGCTGGTGCGAGGGCGGCTGCGCGCACTTGCTCCATTTTTTTCAGCGTTTCCTCTGGCGTTTTTTCTTCTGAAACATCAATCGACACTTCGCCATCGGTCACATAGCGTTTATTGTCAGGGCCTGTAGTGTATTCATACTGCGGAGCACCGGCGTACTGACCGCCTGTTGAAGCATGCGCTTGCTCGTGAACCCTCACTTCCTGATCGCGGGCTTTTAACTGCTCAATTTCAGCAGCGTCTTGTTTCTCTTGCTGTTCTTGTTGCCTGTCTTGCGCGCCCTGCTTGCCTGCACTCTCATCTTGCGCATTATCTTTCTGTTGCCCAAATACGTTTTGAAAGGCAGCTTGAAGTTCTGTTTGTACCTGAGGGCGCTCGTAAGTAACCGGCGCTGGCGGCTGGCCGGGACTCTTCGCTTTATCGGCTTCTGACCCCAAGCCTTTTTGAGAAGCCCCTTGCTGGGAATCTGACGCTTGGGGAATAGTTTCACGCTGCACGTTATCTCTACGTGCAGACTCTGTATTTATGTTCGCCGTGGGATAAGCAATGGCGTTAAGGATTGGTGTAACGATATTCACCGTAACTGCTCCACCTACGCAAGCACGTCTATAATGGTACCAAGCATCTCATCGGCAACACCTAGTACTTTGGCAGAGGCTTGGGCATTACGTTCGTTTACATTGAGCGCGATTAAGTCGTCAGTAAGACGCGTGGAGGTAGGCGTTGAATTCGATGACGTGTTTATAGTGTCGGTATTGGTCGCAATAGGTTGAGCGGGAGCTACCGCATCCTCAGCAGTTCGCTGAGCAATATTTGATGCTGCCTGCGAAATTCCATCGCTGGCATTTTGTAAACCATATTGAGCCGCTGCAAATGCAGAGCCTGCACTTAAACCATCAATACTTGTCATACACTACCCCTAACCTCTCATGTGCAATTATTAACCAATTTCGCACAAATGGAAAGACATGTATCACACCCTGTCATTAACTTATTGTAAGCAGGCGATTTTTATTAAGCTGTCAAAGATAAGAAAAGCTTCAAACTATCGGCAAGCCGCGGTTTGAAGCTTCATGTCATCGCTCTATTAAGACGCCTTTTGCTGGTAAACGCCAGCGGCAAAGCGAAATAAAATGTCAGCAGTTTGCTGAGGATGTGAAATAAACGGCGCATGCGACGCATGAGGCAGAACAACGGTATCAGCCTGCGGATGTAGCTCACATATACGATCTATTCCGCTGGTCGGCACTAGACTATCTAACCTGCCATACAATCTTAATGTGGGTGTAGTTATTCGCCCCACGTCTTGACGCATATCTTCAGTAGACAAAATGCGTAAACCTTTCTTAAGCGCTTCCTCGGCCGGATCTGGGAATTGGGTTACCTGTTCTCTGATCGCCTTAATATCCTGCTTTGCCGTTTCGCTGCCCATCGCTTGAATTGCCAAAAAACGTTCCAGTGTTTTCTGATAGTTCTTTTCAAGCTGAGTCTCGAACATTGAAAGTAAATCGGCAGCAATCCCCGGCCAACAAGGCCCTGCTATAAATCGAGGTGTTGAAGCAATCGTTACCAGTCCGGTAAGTTTTTCTGGTGCTAACAGCGCTAACTTTTGCGCAACTAGGCCTCCTAATGACCACCCAACCAACACACACTGGTCTGGCAGTTGGTTCACAATGGATTGAGCCAATGTTTCCACGTTATACGGTGACGGAACGAACTCCGCATTTTCTCCAAACCCAGGAAGATCTATGGTGGTGACGCGAAAATTATCGCTTAAATAAGGGATAAAGGATGTGAACGCTCCGCTGTTCATACCCCAACCATGAAGAAATACCACATCTACGCCTGTACCCTGAGTACGGGTGACAAGCTCGCCGTTTGTATGCAAACTTTCCATTTACACCTCCTTAGGCAGTCACGTGTTTTTGAGGCAACACGAAATAATGAAAACAGGTCGACGTTCGACAATTCAAGGAAGTTGATGGAATCAACACTATGAACCTTTCATGCTTGCTATGTTATCAGGCAAGTCCTACGCCAGTATGTCACTGGTGTGAAGATGACATATTTTTTTTCGATGCCACGTTGCACGGAAGTAACTTACTTCAATATGGCCCTGTGGCAGGCCACGTCAAGCATAGCCACTATGACGCGTTACGCGTTTTGGGACTTCATACGTGGCCAATGTCATCGCTGGTTCACCAGTTAAAGTTTACGCATTCCCTTACGGCAGGAAAAGTATTAAGTAACTGGTTTGTCCATAAAATGCGACAGTGCACTTTATCAGTGCCCAATGTGCTGCTTCCGGTGCCAATTAGTGCATGGCGACTTGCTACACGGCACTACAATCAGGCTACGCTTCTGTGTGAAAGCATAAGCAGTGAGCTGAATATTCCAGTTAACCAGTCGTGGGCCAAACGACGGGGCTTTAGCGTGCAGCATCACTTATCCAAAATGGCGAGAGCCGAAAACGCAAGCCGTGTATTTAGCCTATCGACGCAGTGTATCGATGATGAGATAGCGATAGCGCAAGGCATTAAAGATGGCAGCAACTTCAGCGTTGCAATCGTCGATGACGTACTCACCACCGGCGTGACCGTGAATACATTGAGTAAAAGGCTCAAAAAACGCTACCCAAATTTACACATTCAGGTGTGGGTAGCGGCATTTACGCCACCGCCTAAAAGCAGTCTGTATCAGAAAGCCTAGTGATCAAGAGCGGTGATACTGAAAAGCGCGGCATTCGCCGCGCCTTTCAAACTGATTTAGCGGATAAAGTGCGATTGGTAGATTGCATTGGCCAGCATCTTGTTCGTGCCATACCAGTACCCTCTAAACTGCGTATTGTCGGTAAAGCCAATGACAACGCCGCGACCCATTTTTTGAGTCGTCACAGCAGTTGATTCAGCCATTAGCGCAACCATTCGTTTGTCACTAAATCCAGCCATGAGAGGCTCATCAGTGTAGCGTGCAGGTGTTATAAAGGGTGAGCTACTGGCTTCCACTATCATATTATTGGTTTTAAACATGGGCAGTGTGTCGTCATCATAGCCGTAGAACAATGGATGAGTATTGTCGATATTGGCTTCAAACACAGCGCCAGCCACCAACTTTCTGGCGTACAACGATGCGCCATCTTTATAGCTGAGTTCGCTTTCATCGAACGCGTTATCAATACTCTCTCGACTAACAATTTCTACGTCTAACCATTTATGTTGAGCGAAATAACGCAACGCGGATTTCTGCCCCACGATCACGCCACCGGCTTTCACCCACTGTTCAATTTGAGTTCTTTCACTTTCGGTAAAGCGATATCCACCGCTAGGGAATAGAAGGTGCGTATAAGTAACGCTCGGATCATTAAGCGCGCTTGTCAGATGTTGTTGCTCAACAATACTGGCAGCCAGCCCCACTTTTGTGTCGAAATAGTGCCATATTTCACCTGCTTCGTATTCACTGGTGCCTTCGCCGCCCACTATTAACACCTGTGGCAAGGTAACAGGTGCCATGCTCCGGCTACCCAAATCGTGCCCTGTGGGTGTTAACCCACTGCGCAAACTAAACACAGGCACCTGAAGTTGCTGTTGCGCATCGCGCAAAATGGCCGCCAAGTCTTCTGGCTGACCCAGTCCTTTTGGTACAACTATGCTGCCAGGCTGAAGCTCAATGCTGTTGCCATCGTATTTAATAGCGGAAAACGCTTCTTCACTACTACGCACCTTAACGCCAGCTTCCAATAACGTTTGCAGCATGGCTGGCGCATAGTACTGCTGCCATGAAAACGCATACGCGTATGCGTCTGGGTGAATATCGTTAAGTGCCGGTTGCACAAGTGCGGTGTTGTCGCTAAGTTTTAGGCTTCGCGCATCGCCCCTATCTAGAGGCGCGTAATCCAAATTGAAAGCCAAAGCCAAATTCCACGTTGATACATCGTAAAACGTGTTGTTCTCAAACGAGGTTTGGGTAGAGAAAATTGACTTTACTAAACGGTATTGAGGCTGGTTTGAAGGAATATAAATCGCGCGACCTGCACCATAGCGAACTTTGCTTACCTCAACATCTTTCGTTAACACCTCGTAATTAATATGATGCTGTTCAAGCAATGCAACAAATGCGTTAAAGCGAGCTGTGTCATTCGATGCACTAACAACAAAACCTACCTGCTCATCCTTTTCAGCCAGTGACTGTGTGCTCTTAACAAAACCCGATTGATAATCGAGAATAGCAGCCTTATTTGCCAATGCGCCTCTAAAAGTGCTTAAAGACGTAGTAATTTGATTTGCTATGGTGTCTTTGAAGGCAAGCTTGCCATTAATAGAGTCCTGAATGTGGCCCCGTGAGCTTGCTTGCTCAAAAAGAATACCCACACTGCCGTGTAAATCAGGATAGGTCGAGCCTTTGCCTGCGTAGAAATCGTCAAACGCTTCTTGGGTAAAATAGAGCTCCCCTTGCTCATCAAACGCGGCAGCATGATACTGGGCAAGCGCTTCAGTTAGCGTTACGTTCTCATCAGGCGTCAGTGGATTTTTACGCGAGCGCACACCAGGCTGGAAAAAATAGGTGCTGTCTGTCCCCATCTCATGAAAATCGGTGAGGATATGTGGGCGCCATTTATGAAACTGTTTAATTCGCGCCTGCGACTCTGGGTGCGCCAGCAATAGCCAGTCGCGGTTTAAATCAAACCAGTAATGATTTGTTCTACCTGACGGCCACCCCTCATCGTGTTCACGATGTCGACTGTCAGAAACCAGCTGCTTGCCCTTGTGCATATTTGCCCACTGAGCAAATCGAGAAAGCCCGTCGGGGTTGAAAGACGGATCAAACAGCACAATATTGTTATTCAACAAGGCATCAATTTCTTTACCTTCAGCCGCGGCCAAATAATAAGCCAACGCAAGTGAAGCATTGGTTCCGGAAGGCTCGTTACCGTGAATACTGTAGCCCATGTAGAAAATAAGGGGAGCATCGCTACCTACTTTCTTCCCGCTTTCCATTGCATCAATGTGTTGCTGCCTCATCGCCTCAATATTGTTTCTATTTGAGGGCGCTGTGATTGTCAGTAACAGAAGTGGGCGGTTTTCGTGAGTACGGCCGGTTTCTTCAATGGTGATACGGTCAGACTTCTCGGCAAGTAGTTTCATATAATTGACGACTTGGTCGTGACGCACATGCCACTCGCCAATGTTGGCGCCTAGTATCGATTCAGGCGTGGGAATAGCTGGGTTGTAGGATACCGTGTCAGGTAAGTATGCTGTCACCGGCTGCCCGCCTACATCAGGTGCAATAGTAACAGTTGAAGCAGAGGCGGGTTGTGCTAATGATTTCTGACTGGCTGTTGCCCCAAAGGCGATGGTGCCAAGGGCTAATAATGAAACGAGTGAGAATGGATTCTTTTTGGCGGTGTAATGCAATTTCGCGAACATAGCGCTTCCCGTCTTGTTGTTATGGTTGAGAATAGTGTCGACGTGCACGCCTCTCAACAAATTCGATTCACTGGAATAATTTATTTAATTAATACCTGACTGTTTTACTCAGGTAAATTTGATACAATAATCCAAATTTCAAAATATGTAGGACTTGCTGATGATAACTATATCAGAAGAAGCCCAGGCTCACTTCGTAAAACTGTTGAGTAAACAAGAGTCTGGCACGAATATTCGTGTATTCGTCGTAAATCCAGGCACTTCGTCGGCTGAGTGTGGCGTGTCCTATTGCCCACCAGACGCGGTTGAAGAAACGGATACCCGTTTGCCATTTAATGGTTTCGATGCGGTCGTAGATGAAGAAAGCGCGCCTTATTTAGAGGAAGCGGAAATTGATTACGTTACCGATCAAATGGGCTCACAGTTAACCTTAAAAGCACCTAATGCAAAAGCGCGTAAAGTGTCTGACGACGCACCATTAATTGAGCGAATTAACTATATGATTGAGTCGGAAATCAATCCTCAGTTAGCGAGCCATGGTGGCAATGTTGTATTGACAGAACTGACTGACGATGGCTATGCCATACTTCAGTTCGGCGGCGGCTGCAATGGTTGCTCAATGGTAGACGTAACGCTTAAAGAAGGTATTGAGAAGCAAATGGTTGAGCAATTCGCTGGCGAGCTTAAGGGCGTGCGCGATGCGACTGAGCACCAAGCGGGTGAGCACTCTTACTACTAAGCGTAATATTGCACTTGCTTAAGTGTATATCTCGATAACTATCTCATGCTAAAGCAAGACATTCACAAAAGCTGGCAACGATTCAAAATAGGTCTATCTATTTTCGTTGTCGGCGTCTTGCTGTTGTTTACCTTAAGTGAACTTCATATCACGCTGCATTACCTGAGCCTTCTTATATTATTTGTCGGTTTCGCTATCGCCATGTTGGGTTACTGGGGAATTTTTATTCAGCGTTTTTCGTTTATAAAAAACAAAAAGCCACCGCCTAAATTCTGATTACTTCCTGCTCTACGCCATACCTTCTTGCCCTATTCTTAATGTAAGCCAGTCTGATTGCATTCAGTTTTACCCATACGCCATACTCTACATTGCGAAGCTGTCTCCCGTTTATTTATATTCGCCTAGCGCTCGTCTCGGGTTATAGGTAGATTAGAGGTTGCGCTAAGTGCCGAACAAAATAAAAGGGAGCTGTGGTGAATACAACAAAGAAGCTGGGCCTGCTTGGCGGAATGAGTTGGGAATCAACGGTCAGTTACTATCAAGCCATAAACCGTGGTGTAAACGCTCAACTTGGCGGCCTTCACAGCGCACCGCTGATAATAAGCAGCGTTGACTTTGCCCACATAGAGCAGCTTCAGCATAAAGGAGAATGGGATAATACCGCCGATATACTGATCCGCGAGGCGAAGCACTTAGAAACTGCGGGTGCAAAAGCCATATTAATTTGTACCAATACCATGCACAAAGTAGCAGCTGACATAGAGCAGAAGATCACCATCCCACTTATTCACATTGCCGACGCTACGGGGTGCGTGTTGCAACAAGATAAGGTTAAGAAAGTTGGGCTATTGGGCACCCGCTTCACCATGGAACAAACCTTTTATACATCCCGCCTTAAAGAGATTTTTGGCATTGAGGTTGTTACTCCAAATGCCCAACAACGAGACACGGTTCATAACATTATTTATGAACAATTATGCAAGGGCGTGATTTGTGTTGAATCCCGTAACGCGTATATTGACATTATAAATGAACTGGCGGCCGAGGGTGCTGAAGGCATCATTTTAGGCTGCACAGAAATTGCCTTATTAGTTCAACAACATCACACCAAAGTTAAGTTATACGATACTACCGCTATCCATGCTTCAGCTGCGGTAGATTTTGCATTAGCTCCCTAAAGCGTTAGCAAAGGGTAAGTAGCGAAACACACATAACCTGACATTGATAAAAGGGAATTGGCCCTACTATTTTCAGAGGACACAGCTATGTTTAGCCACGTAATGATTGGTGCGAACGACCTTGAAGCATCAAAAAAATTCTACGATGCTATTTTAGGAGTATTAGGATACGAACCAGGCGTTTTTGATGAATACGGACGGGTTTTTTACTATACGCCGAAAGGTATTTTAGCGCTAACAAAGCCGATTAACGGAGAGGCTGCCACACACGGTAATGGCACCACACTCGGCCTTGCCGCTCGAACACCAGACATCGTTGATGAATGGCATAAAGTAGGAAGCGAGAATGGGGGCGTGCCGTGCGAGGACCCACCGGGTATTCGCGGTACTGGTGAACGCCAACTGTATCTTGCTTATCTGCGAGACCCAGCGGGCAACAAGCTCTGTGCCACGCACATCGTAAGAAAATAGCTGAAAGTGCTGCCTGCTTAAATGATCACGCTCTTTTTGCAGGCTATTCGCTTTTAGCTGTCTATTTGGCCCAAAGCCCTTTTAATAATAGCGCTTTGGGTAATGCCTAGTTAAGTCTACATATAAGCCCTAACCAAGCGATACAGCATAGGCGTTACTGTCTGACCACTCAGTATCCTAAACGGGTTTCGCCTTTTCTCTTCTTTGCACTATACATTGTTGCTAGATGAATTAACCTTGAACCAGTAAAAGCGCAGCTAACAGAGGGAATATGACACCTGAAGAAACTGGCAAGGCCTACGACACCATTACACACCTTTGGACTCGTCCTGAATTTAATCAGAAAAATGGGTTAACCGCCTACCAAAAAGCATTGTCATTTTTAGCGGCCCCCCCATCACAAGAGCCTGATACGGTGCCTAGCGAAGCGCTTGATAAGGGAGAAGCGAGCAATAAAGACAAACCAAAGAAAAGAGGTTACGCACTAGACATAGGTTGCGGATGCACCAATCGTTTTGTTCCGATTATCGAAAGCGCAGGGCTAGCTTACGAAGGCATTGATGTTTCCAAGGATATGCTGGCCATTGCGACGTCCCAATTACCCGCTCATACCTTCTATTGCGCCGACGTGTGTACATTCACTATCCCCAAGCACTATTCGTTTATTAGCGCTTGGGATAGCTTTTGGCATATTCCCCTAACGCAGCAAGAGCCTTTGCTTAAGAAGCTAGTGGATCACTTAGACGATGACGGAGTGTTGCTTTTTAGCTGTGGAGGTACAGATGAAAGCGGCCAACACACAAACGAAGTGATGGGCCCAGAAGTCTACTACGCCTCGCTGGGGCTACATAGATACATAGAAATATTGATAGAAGCAGGCGGGTTTATTCGTCACGTTGAATTCGATCAGCACCCTGAACTACACACTATTGTCATTGTGCAAAAAAGAACCGCGCAAAAAACACAGTAGCAAAAAAAATAATACTGGATGATGCCCTAGAAAAACTGAGAGAGTCAGCGTGCTCAGCACGCCGTCCCTAAGTAAGGTCAGCGAAGCGTTATAAAACACTAGCTTTGCGGTGTCGCTAGCTCACCGCGTTTATCTAAACGATAAAAGCTCCAGGCCAATGTCACACCGCGAGCGAGTAAAAAGGCAAGGAGAGCATACCAAAGGCTGACGTTACCCTGATCTTGCGTGAGATACCAAACGGGGAAATACACCCCTAACGCACTTATTATCATGGTATTTCTCATTGCGCTAGCCCGGGTAAGACCAACAAATACGCCATCGTACAAAAAACACCAATGCGCTAATAGAGGAAGTAATACCATTAAACCAAGATAAGGTAACGCAGCTTTTACAATGTCACTATGTTCGGTAAGCAGCGCGATAATGGCCTCACCGCCAGCGAAAAATATCAAGCTATAAATAAGGGCAAAAATACTCGACCAGACTAACCCTTGGTAGGTGCGTCGTTTCACTTCACTGCTGTCAGACGCCCCTTTGGCTTCACCCACCAGCGCTTCCACACCATAGGCTATGCCATCAAGTCCCAATGCAATAAGAACAAAGAACTGCATGAGTATGGCATTGACAGCCGCCGACGTTTCGCCGTAACGGGCACCTTGAATGGTGAGAAACGCTAAGCAGCCCTGTAATGCTAAGTTACGCAATAGCATGTCACCGTTAAGCTTCATCAGAACCTTCCGAGCTGCACGGTTAAACCACGATGCACTCACCGCGACACCGCCAACGCGCTTAAACGCCACCGCTAGCGCCATTATAGCCATGGTATACTCAGCAATAACACTGGCCAGCGCCACGCCAGCTACAGACAAACCAAGCCCGAACACAAACACTACATCGAGTCCCGCATTCAATAAATTTCCCACAATTTGAATAGCCATGACGCTGCGCGTTTTTTGCTGCCCTACTAACCATCCAACTAATGCCAGATTAAGCATGGCAGCTGGTGCGCCCCATACCCGCGTCGAAAAATAGTCTTGAAGATGCAGGGCAACTTCACTGTTTGGCTGAGTTAAAGCTAAGCCTATAGACAAGATAGGAGATTGAAGAGCAAGTACCACAGCCCCCAACACTAGAGCAACCGCCACTGTTTGCCACAGCACTTTTGCTGACTCTAATGTATTGTTCGGTGAGCCTTTAGCTTGTGCACTCAAGCCTGTTGATGACATGCGAAGAAACCCGCACACCCAGTATATTTGCGTTAAGATAAGTGCGCCCACCGAAGCCCCTGCAAGCATGGCTGGTAAAGACATGTGTCCCAAAACCGCGGTATCCACCAAACCTAATAGAGGCGTAGTAATATTCGCTAAGATCATGGGAAGCGCTAACGCCAACAGACGGGAATGGTCGTCAAAAAAGGAGCGCTGAGTTAGTTGGGCAGGGGACATAAATGATCTCAGTAGGGGTTAATTTCGCTATATACTATCAACCTATGCAGCGGCATAAGTGAAATGCGTACCAGCTTGACCATGTATAAGATTGGCCAAGTCGCATTATTTGGAGTTTACCATGCTATTGAATTTGATTAGGCACTCAGTGGATGATGATATGAAAACCAACAATGTAATTCAAAATAGAACGACGAGTCGTACGCGTTTGAAGATCTTATCTTCAATGCTTGCGGGAATTTTCAATGTTTTGTTGGTCTCACCTAGCATTGCTTCAGGCTCAGATGCAAACCCTGTTGCTGATGCGACTTCCACTACAAAGGAACAAAGTGGTAGTAACATCGACTCTAGTCTTAGCACCACGCCTAACGCCGCCATTTTGCTTTATCACCATGTGTCGTCTTCAACACCAGCCAGTACCAGTATTTCGCCTGAAGCCTTTAAATCGCACATGGAATATTTGGACGCACACCACACTGTTGTTTCGCTTCAGGACGTTGTTTCTGCGATACAACACAACACTACACTGCCAGAAAATGCGGTTGCGATTACGTTTGACGATGGCTACGCAAACATTTTAGACAATGCTCACCCAATACTGGCTGACCTAGGGTTTCCCTATACCGTGTTTATCAACCCTGATGAAATTGGCGTAGGTCCTAAGCAGCTAACATGGGAGCAAGTTATTGCTATGCATAACGATGGCGTTGTTTTTGCCAACCACACGCTAGACCACCTTCATATGCTAAACGGTGAGCAAGCAATGGGCGAGCGCGCATGGCTGGAGAAAGTTTGGCAGAACGTAGAAAGTGCTGAAAAGAAGATTGAAGATAAACTGGATATTAGCCTTAAATATTTAGCGTACCCGTTTGGTGAATACAACACGGCGCTCGCTAATAAGCTCAAAGCTGAAGGTTACATAGGATTCGGGCAGCATTCCGGGGCTGTGGGCCCATCTAGCGACATGCAGGCACTACCGCGCTTCCCCGCGGCCGGTCCTTACGCCAATTTGGCAACGCTAAAGACCAAGCTTAATAGTCTTGCCATGCCAGTGACGCAAAGTTCACATAAAGACCCTCGTATGACAACGCGAAACCTGTCATCGCCCATTAGTTTAACGATAGACAGTGACGATGTTCGCCTTACACAAGTAAATTGTTTTTTCGGCGGCGACCCTATCGAGACTAGCCTAGAAGAAAATGTGCTTACGTTTACCCTTGATGAAACACTTCCAATAGGACGTTCACGTGTGAATTGTACAGCACCGTCTAATGCGCAATCAGGGCGTTATTATTGGTACTCTACGCCCTTCTTTGTGGCAGATGAAGACGGCAATTACCCAGACTAGGGCATGCCGATAAGGCACATCTATGCTTGAGCGCGAGCGCATATCGATTGGGCTCGCGCTTATATAAGGAAACGTTTACCTATACAGGTTTAGAAAATCGAATAAAACCTTTATTTATCGACTCTTCCACAAAACTATGACGCTGATAGAAACGAATGGCTGGCACGTTCGACACTTCAACATCTAGTACCACTTTACGTTTGTTCAGTTTTTCTGCTCGCGCTTGCATAGCATCTACCAGTATCGTTCCCACGCCCGTTCGACGGGCACTTTCTTCAACAGAGAGATGGCCTATCATGAGTTCGGTATTAGTAGGCGGCGTAAGATTGATGGCCACGGTCTGATTGCGCATGAGCACTGTCATAGCCTCATCGAGGGTAAAGTACGATGTGATGCTATCAAGGGTCGCCCTATCAAATGTTGCACCAAGTTTGCTGTGCCAAGAGGTCACAACACCGAGTACTTCGTCGCCGCTACACGCCACCCAATGATTCTTAAAGCCATATTGCCCGCCACCGAGCTCCCATGCATGAGACAGGTAGCCCTCAGCTGTTTTATTTTTATTTTGTCCAAAAATAGACGTTAACAAAGACTGCGCCGCATTCAATATAAGCGGCGTAGTTTGCGCAGCATCAGATGCCACACCTTGCCTTATTTTGATTTCCATATTACTGCTTCGAGATTATTATTGGCATATCAGCCAATATTTGCTGGGAATCACTTATCGATAGCTTTCCTGGCTCTCTTTTTGGTTTGAATCTTCCTATCACCCTAGCTTCAGGGTCGACAAGTACGACAGATGCACTGTGATCAACTAAATAGTTGGGGTTATCGGTACTTTCAGCAATGGCATACATCATTCCTAAATTACGTACAAACGGGAATAGCGCCTTGTGCTCTCCAGTTACGGCAATGAACTCCTCATTAAAATAGCTCACATACTCTGAAAGTCTTTCAATTGAATCGCGATTTGGATCAACGGATACAAAAACAATTCGAATAGGTTCGACACTATTTAATGCTTTTAGTTCAGGATATATACCGTTCAATTCAGCCATGGTAGTTGGACAAATATCGGGGCAGAAGGTATAGCCCACAAATACTAAGCTCCACTGCCCTTCAAGCGACGAATTATCAAACACTTCACCTTGATGAGATGTAAGTGAAAACGGTGATAATGCTCTCGGCTCTGGGTAAGTCTGAAAGTATTCAGGCTGACTTTCAACATTTGGGGGCGCGATATACAGCGCCCCTACGATGCCTGCACATAGCGCTAAAAATGCAACAAGGCCGACGGTAGTTCGTTGATTCATAAACTCAGTGGTATGTAGTGATCTAAGAGTAATACGACAAACAATACCATGAGATGAATAATTGAAAACCTAAAAGTTTTCATTGCAGTTTGTGGCTCTGCATCGAATTTTAACTTTAATGCATAGTATAAAAACCCAATGTTAAGCACACTTGAGCCAATCAAATAAATGAGATCGCTCATGCCTGTAAGGTAGGGCAGCAAACATACAAGCCCCAACAATACTGTATACAGCAACACTGACGTTTTCGTAAATGACACACCGTGGGTTACCGGCAGCATGGGCACCTTCGCTTTGGCGTAATCTTTTTCTCTATGAATAGCGAGCGCCCAAAAATGCGGTGGCGTCCAGGTAAAGATAATCAGCACTAAAAGCAGGGCATGGGCATGTATTTCCCCTGTAACCGCGGTCCAACCTAGAAGCGGTGGAGCAGCCCCTGCTAAACCGCCAATCACGATGTTTTGCGGTGTCGCTCGCTTTAAATACATCGTGTAGATAAACGCGTAGCCTACTAGACTTGCTAAGGTTAACCACGCGGTTAGCATATTCACAAAAAGAGCCAACACTACAAATCCAACCACACCTAAAACGCCTGCGAACCACAGCGCGTTGTTTACGCTAACCTTGCCTTTTGCGACGGGGCGATTAAAAGTACGCGCCATCACACTATCTATCTTATGGTCGACAACGTGATTAATAACGGCAGCAGACGCAGACAACATACCAATACCCAATAAGCCACAGATAAGTACGGTTGCGTTTACCCACGAAGGCGTAGCTAAACACATGCCTACTAACGCGGTTAACAGCAACAACATGACGACATTAGGCTTAGTCATTTCATAGTAATCTCGCCACGTGACTACATTGTGCTGACGTGAAGTGCGCGCATGTAAAGAGACCGATTTAGCCATGGAAACCTCCTGGAGCTTTAGGGAGAATATGAGAAGACGTTGACGCGTTTAAAGGGTCGTGCAAAGGCGCTTCGTGGATGCTAAATGCACCTGCACCCTGCAGTGGTTTCGAACTTGAGAATGAGCCTGTATTTCGTTTTTCTGTACCGAAGACGTTATCGTTTTCTAGTGCCAAAAATACGGTAAAAATGAGGTTGAGTAGGGAGAGAAGTAACACGGCTGCGACCGCGTTATGCATTACAGCGACAGCCAGTGGCAGCATAAAGATAATGTTGCTAAGTCCTAATGCCACTTGCGTGCACAATGCTACCAACATAAACGCACCCACATATTTTTGTTTACTTGTGGTGTAGCGGCTTACCAACACACTTATACCTAGTGCTAGCAAGTATAAAAACGTGATGACCGCGCCGAACCTATGCACTATGTGCATGGTAACTCGTTCGCCGTAATCGTGAGCACCAAACTCATAGTTGTCTGCATCAGGCACACTGAATGCACCTGCCAAATCAATTCTTTCCTGCCAACCGCTTTCACAGACCGGCATTTCCGTACAGGCCAACGCAGCATAATTGGCAGAAGTCCATCCACCAAGAGCAATCTGGGTAACAAGCACGCCAAGCCCAATGAAGGCGAAAAGTTTAAGGTTTCGCTGAAAGACTTTGGCTTGAGGTAAGTCGGTAATATCCTGATCATGCATAGCTGACGCTATGGGCGCTTGTTTAGTTTTCGATGCATCGCCTGCGGTGTTGCGCAAGCGGAGGTAGAGAATAAACAGGCAAGAGAGTACAGAGAAGCCCCCCAGCAAATGCCCCATAACTACAACGGGAAGGAGATTGAGCGTCACGGTCCACATACCAAGTGCTGCCTGGAAGATAATGAGTCCCAGCAGTAACAGAGGTAGTTTAACGGGCGTGCCTTTGTCGCGCTGCCGAATAGCAATAATGGCAATAGCCAGTACACACAGCCCCAGCGTTCCTGCAAAATAGCGGTGAATCATTTCATTCCACGCCTTAAATGCCTCAACTGGACGTTCAGGAAAAGCGGCGTTAGCTTGTGCCACTTTTTCCTCACTCAAAGGCACGGTTAGGTTACCGTAGCATCCAGGCCAGTCGGGACATCCTAGCCCAGCGTCGGTCAAACGCGTATACGCACCGAGAATAATAACGACTGCCGCCAGAAAAATACTGAATAGGGTTAATTTTTTCATGGCCATTATCCTATACGCGATAATTTAAGAAGCTTTCTCATATCTGCCAGCATGTTGCGGCTTTCCATCACGGCGTCTTTTCTATCGTCTTTAATGTCGTAAAAGAGCATGGCGTTATTTTGCGTATCAACAATATAAACACTGCTAGAGGCAAGCGCCGTTGGTGTAGTAACGGGTAAGGTTTCGACAAAAGGGTAGTCTTCTAGCGCGGCTATCGCACTTTGGTCGCTTGAAGCGGTAGTAACGACCACTGCTTGGGCACGGTCCGATTCTTTACCTAGCGCAAGCCACACTTGGTTAATGCTAAAAAGTGCGTTCTCGCACACTGCGTCACATTTACTTGGCATCACATACAACAAACGCCATTTAGGTTCCGCGTTTTCTAAAAGCGCACTCATGTCGATGGTCGGCGCGAGCAGCTGACCTTTATTTGTCGCGCCTTTAGTAAACCATTCGTTATCAAGTGCGAGCTTTGCCAGAACAACAGGTAAAACAAACACGGCTACCATAATAATTAATGTTTTTTTCGAAGCAGCATTACTCATAACTACGTCCTTTCTTACTAATTGCAAAGCCGCCAATGGCAGCAGCGGCAATGGCTAAACCAAACCATTGAACTGCATAGCCAAGGTGCTTTTCAGGAGACATTACGACGGCCTGATGTTCACGAATAAACGCAGGGTCAGGCGTAGTAAGGTGAAGAATAAAGGGTAAAAGTTTGCGCTCTAAGGCGTTGCTTAGTGCAGGGAATTCTATATGTTGTACCAGCGCGGGGCTTTGCGACAAAGCCATGTTGGTTTCTTTCACTAAGGGGTTGTTACCCGGCACGCTAAGCACGCCGATTAATTCGCGCGTTTGGCTTGTAAAACTTATATCCGGTAGCGTGCGCGTTAAGTCTGGCGCAGGCACCCAGCCAAAGTTAACCAAGAGCCACCCGACATTGGTATTTACCGGTACGATGACATCGAAACCCACCCGCTGATTGTGAATCTGATTATCTAATAGCAACACATGGTTAGCGTCTATTGCGCCGCTGAACGATACGGTAATATCCCGAGGATCATCATGAGACAACGCCTCTTCTAAACTCAAGGTTCCATTACTTTGCTTTTGCGCTATGCTAGCTAAGCGTTGTTGCTTTTGGACCATGCGATCAAGTTGCCAGTACCCTAAACCGCACATAATCGCCACACTAAAGCCCGTGAGTAACCAAGGAATAACGTGGCGAGTGCGAGAAAACATGATTATTTCGCACCATGCAAAATTAGAATAAAAACAGAGGTGAATATGTTGATAAAAATAGTCCTTGTTGCGTTGGTGCTGTACATGATTGTGAATTTGTTCATGGCGATGCGAATCATGATGAAAAATGACACATCAAAAGGGCCTATGAGTAAGTACATTGGTCGACGCGTGCTCACTTCTGCCGTCATTGTTATTATTATTCTTATCGCTATTGGTACCGGTTTAATTACCCCAAACCCAAGGCCTTACTGAGTTTGGGGCTCCCTTTTAAAGTACGTAAACAAAGATGTAGAGCATGACCCACACTACATCTACAAAGTGCCAGTACCAGCTCCCCGCCTGAAACGCGAAGTGGTTTTCAGGCGTGAAATGGCCTTTCAAGACCCTAAAAAACAGTACAATTAGAATGATGGTGCCAAGGGTCACATGCATGCCGTGAAACCCTGTGAGCATAAAGAAGGTATTGCCGTAAATGCCTGACTGAAGCGTAAGCCCCAAGTCGCGATACGCATGTATGTACTCTTCTACCTGTAGGAACAAGAACCCACATCCAAGTAAGATAGTGATACCCAGCATTAGGGTTAGCTGTTTGCGTTTGTTTTGCTCTAGTCCCACATGAGCGAAGTGCAGTGTAATAGATGAGATAAGCAAGATAACCGTGTTGATTGTGGGCAAACCCGCAGCACTCATTTCCTGTGTGGTAGTGCCGCCTGGCGTTGACACCAGCGGCCACATGGCCTCAAAGGTCGGCCATAAGACCTCATTGGTCATAGCGTTATTCGATGCGCCGCCCAGCCACGGAACGGAAATAAATCTCGCGTAGTAGAGGGCGCCGAAAAACGCAGCGAAAAACATCACCTCTGAAAAGATAAACCAGCTCATACCTTGTCGATATGAACGCCCCAGCTGATCGCTGTAAAGCCCTGCCATAGATTCGTCTATTTGATTTTTAAACCAACCTACAAGCATAACGAGCAATACTGCTATCCCCGCTAAAAGGATATGACCGCCATAGCCTGTTTCACCTTTGGTTGCTTGCACCACATAATTGCCCGCACCTACGGCGATAAGAAATAGAGCAACGGCCCCTACGATGGGCCATGGACTTTGTGCGGGTACATAATATTTTTGGTATTCGTGATTCTGTACTTCGGGTTGCATTTTCTTCTCCTTATCCCTTCGGCCTATTCGCCATTTGATGGTGTTGAAGCCATAAAGGGATTCGGTGTTGTCGTTAGGTCACTGGCTCGCGCTGTGACGTCATAGAGTGTGTACTGCAAGGTAAAAAACGTAATTTCTTCAGGTAGCTGAGGGTCTACATAAAACTGCATGGGCATATAGGCTTCACTACCCGCATCTAATGGCTGCTGATTGAAGCAGAAGCATTCAGTCTTGTTCAGGTACAGTGCTGCCGTTCCGGGGGATACAGAGGGAATGGCCTGAGCTACGATATTACTTGATGCAGGGTTTCTCACATAAAACGACACCGTATTAAGTTCGCCAGGGTGCACTTTCACGCGCTTGGTTTCAGCACGAAACTCCCACGGCATACCGGTATTTGTGCGAGTAATAAACTCGACGGTCACTTCTCGCGACTCATCAATCTCAACCGATTGATAAACCGCAGCCGTGCCTTCGGTTTTTCCGTTAATTCCCGTAACGTCGCAAAATACGTCGTACAAGGGAACAAGGGCAAAGCCGAAGCCAAACATGCCAATGACAATAGCAACAAGTTTAATAACCATCTTGTTGTTTGCGCTTTGCTGTGACATCACGTGACCTCCGGGTAAATCCATAGATGAAGGTTGGTAAACGCTTGCTTAGTCGTTTATCTCCCTCACCACCTGCAATGTGTGAATGTCATTCCCATCGGCTTTTGCCGGTTGAAAGGAATGACCTATTCACAACGCCACCTACCGTTACTTAACGACAGGTGGCGTTTCAAACGTGTGATAAGGAGCGGGTGATGGAATTTCCCATTCCAGTCCTTCTGCGCCGTCCCAAACTTGCGCTGATACCGGCTCACCTTGCTTTTTGCATGCCTTGATAAGCAGGGCAAGAAAGATGAGCTGAGATAAACCGAATGCAAAACCACCCAGGCTTATCCATTTATTAAAATCAGCGAACTGCAATGCATAGTCAGGAATACGGCGTGGCATACCAGCCAAACCCACAAAGTGCATAGGGAAGAACAACACATTGACCGATACCAATGAACACCAGAAATGCCATTTAGCTAAGGTTGTGTCATACATTTTTCCCGTCCATTTAGGCAACCAGTAATACACCGCTGCCATGATGGAAAAGACCGCGCCAGTTACCAGTACATAGTGGAAATGGGCTACAACGAAGTAAGTGTCGTGATATTGGAAGTCCACGGGCGTGATCGCCAACATTAGCCCTGACAACCCACCAATGGTGAACAGCACAATAAAGGCAATAGCGAACATCATTGGCATTTCGAAGCTCAGTGAGCCGCGCCACATGGTTGCTACCCAGTTAAACACTTTAACGCCAGTGGGCACCGAGATAAGCATGGTGGCAAACATGAAGAACATTTCCATGTACACCGGCATGCCCGTGGTGAACATATGGTGAGCCCATACAACAAAAGAGAGCAGCGCAATCGACGCCGTGGCGTAAACCATAGACGCGTATCCAAACAGCTGCTTTCGAGAGAAGGTAGGAACAATTTGCGAGATAATGCCGAAAGCGGGCAAGATCATAATGTACACTTCAGGGTGCCCGAAGAACCAGAAAATATGCTGGAACATAACCGGGTCGCCGCCACCAGCAGCATCAAAAAAGCTCGTGCCAAAGAACTTATCAGTTAACACCATGGTAACCGCACCGGCGAGCACTGGCATTACCGCAATCAGCAAGAATGCCGTGATAAGCCACGTCCATACAAACAGCGGCATTTTCATCCAAGTCATGCCTGGCGCACGCATATTAAAGATGGTCACAATCACGTTAATCGCACCCATAATGGATGAAATACCCATGATGTGAACAGAGAACACAAACAACGCTGTCGAATCGCCACTGTAAGTCGTTGAAAGGGGCGCGTAGAAAGTCCATCCAAAAGCAGGGCCACCGCCTTCCATAAAGAGCGAGCTCAATAGAATGAGAAAGGCACCTGGTAAAATCCAGAAGCTCCAGTTATTCATGCGCGGTAACGCCATGTCAGGGGCGCCGATCATCATGGGAATAAGCCAGTTTGCGAGCCCAGTAAAGGCTGGCATTACTGCACCAAATACCATGATAAGCCCGTGTACCGTAGTCATTTGGTTAAAGAAGTTTGGCTCTACAATTTGTAGACCGGGTTGGAATAGTTCAGCGCGGATCACCATGGCCATCGCACCACCAACTAAAAACATAATAAAGGCAAACCACAGGTACAGTGTGCCTATGTCTTTATGGTTAGTGGTAAACAACCAACGCGTTATCCCTTTAGGAATATGATCGTGGTGTTCATGGTCATCATGTAGGTGACCGTCATCAGGCGCAGAGGTATCTGGCGAAATAACTTCAGTTGCTTTGCTCATTGTCTGCTCCTAGTTTCCGTTTGCCACTGCGTTGACATCTTTGGCTTGAACCATATCGCCAGTTTTATTGCCCCAGGCATTTCGCTCGTAAGTGACTACGGCGGCAATTTCCTTAAGACTTAGCATTTTTCCAAACGCTTGCATGGCTGTTCCTGACTTTCCATGCAGCACGATGTCAATGTGACCCTGCTGATCTTCTAGTGCCATCTTGCTGCCTTTTAATGCCGGGAACACGCCAGGTAAACCTTCACCATTTGGCATATGGCAAGCAGCGCACGTTGCGTTGTATACTCGCTCGCCCTCTTTCATCAGTTCATCCATAGACATATTCATAGAAAGTAGACGCTGTTCTTCTTCTTTTGCTTTACGAACAATCTCTTCTTGTTCGCCCATCCACTTTTCAAACTCGGCGGGTTCTTTAGCAATTACCACAACCGGCATATAGCCATGGTCTTTACCACAAAGCTCTGCGCACTGTCCGCGATAAATACCCGGCTCATTCACCTTGGCCCAAGACTCGTTAATAAAGCCGGGGTTGGCATCTTTTTTCACGGCAAAGTCAGGAACCCACCAAGAGTGGATAACGTCGTCAGAAGTAATAAGAAAGCGTACTTTTTTCCCAGTAGGAATAACCAGAGGGCGGTCAACTTCCAGCAGGTAGTTATCTGTTTTCTGAAATTTGTTTTCTATTTGCTCGCGCTGAGTGGCGAGTAAAGAATAAAACTCTACATCGCTATCCATGTACTTGTAATGCCATTTCCATTGAGAGCCTGTTACTAACACCGTCATGTCAGGCTCAGACGTGTCTTCCATAGCAATTAGAGTATTCGCTGCGGGTACCGCCATGAAAATAAGAATAAGGAAAGGAATAACGGTCCAAGCAATTTCGACCTTCACGTTTTCGTGAAAATTAGCTGGCTTGGCACCACGGGACTTTCTATGTAGATACATTGAGGCGAACATCACGCCAAAAACTACAACCGCGATACCTACACAAATGAAGAACATCAACATATGGAGGTCGTATACCTGCCCACTGATGTCGGTAGCACCGCGTCTCAAATTAAGCGAAGAGGCTTCTTCGCTTGCTTCTTGCGCAAAAAGCAAAGGGGAAAAAAGCAAAATTGGTATACTAGAACACCATTTTGCGAAAACGGTCGTTAGTTGTTTCACTCAGCACCTCCGTAATGGCGTGGTCAAAGACGCTGATTAATTTGCGCGATGCCCTACCAAATGGTTTGCGAACGATTGACCCATAACCTCAACTTGCAAAACAAATTTAGAGCCATTGTTATTATTTTGTTAATCTCTGTATAAGAATTGCGCAATAATGTCGTGCCGTCTAGTCTTTTCTATTAAAAATTTAACGAAGTGGTTAATTTTTAATCATTAACTAAAATGGTCGCGGGGGATTTCACGTGCAAAAAGAGAAAGCCATTGCTGTGGGACGCCCTTGGAATCAAACAGGCATTTTGAACACGGGGTTAAAGTAAATGCTCGACTAACTAGTTAAGAAATCAATAAGTAATCGATGACTCAATGTCGATTTCAAACAAAATTCACAATAAAAAATGGAAAATACTTGAAGCATTCATAGAAAGAATAACCTGAGTAATGATAAAAATAAGCGCGCAGAAAACCAACAGGTTTGCTGGGCAGGATAAAACCTAAGTTGGCAGATTGAAGAAAAAAACAGGAACAAAAGACATAAAAAAAGCGGCTAACGCGCCGCTTTTATACAAACAAGCTAAAATACTACATCCAGTCAGCGTTTCTGATCACACCCACCGCAATGCCTTCTATCGCAAAATGTTCAGTCGCCAAATCAACTTTTATTGGTGCAAATTCATCATTCTCAGCATGAAGCAATACTTCACGCCCGCGTTTCTCTAGACGCTTTACGGTGACGTCTTCATCTACACGCGCCACAACCACCTGACCGTTGTGTACATCAGTGGTGCGATGAACAGCGAGAAGATCACCGTCTAAAATACCAATGTCTTTCATGCTCATACCGTTAACGCGTAGCAAAAAGTCGGCATGGGGTTGAAACAGTGCAGGATCGACTTTGTAGTGCGATTCAACATGCTCTTGCGCCAAGATCGGCTCACCGGCTGCAACACGCCCAATTAACGGTAGGCCTTCTTCTTCTTGTGCGTCGTTATCAAGAGGGATATTGAGCTTAATGCCACGAGACGTACCAGGCAAAATTTCAATCACGCCTTTACGCGCCAATGCTTTCAAATGTTCCTCTGCTGCATTAGCAGAACGAAAGCCAAGCTGACGGGCTATTTCCGCACGAGTAGGCGGCATTCCCGTTTCTAACATGGTTGTTTTAATAAGTTCTAAAACTTCGGTTTGTCGAGCTGTGAGTGGGCGCATAAAAGACCTGTCTGTTCATACAGTTCCTGTAAGTATATACACCTAAAACTAAATAACAAGCACTTGCCGCGTCTTTTGCGATCTGCAATAGCCTACGACAAGTGCTTTCCTCTTATTTTACGAGAAGAGCCATGTTCGGGTTACTAATTTGTAACTCCAGCTCCCCATCACTATTTTGACGTGTGCGCATGCCTTCAACATTATCGAGCCCAAGTCCAGGGCTTTGCCACACCACATTGCCTTTATTATCAACCTCAACCACGCGATATGCGATGCTGTCATAATAATTGTACGAATAGTCATTCTCGTTAGGCTGGTAGATAGCGAGAATCGACTGATTAGACGACGTCGTTGGAACAGCCGCTATATACTGAGGGTAGAATGACGGTGCTATAGCGTCTTTGAGTTCTAATGCATCGCTCGCCACGTCATAAACATTGATGGTGTTGTAGTTTCTATTTAAACACGCAAATTCAAGTTCGCTATCACTATCAAAATTTACCGTGAGCAATTGGTCACAATTGGTTTCCAATTCATTCAATCCAACAAATTCACCATCCTGCATTTTATAGAGCTTGAGCGAACTATAGCCCCCAACAGCAAAATAATGCACACCGTCTTTTTCAGAGGCAGCAAGCGCATTAATTGAAAAATCGTTAATGATTGAGTCGATAAGCACTTGATTCTCGATATCAAACGCTTTAAGTCGATTGTTCTCAATAATAACTGCATCGGCGTAACTATCGTTATTTACGTCAATGGCTTCAATAAACGAAATTTCACTATTCTGATTATTGTTCAGTGTCCACTGAATAGCGTTATCAGTAAGTCTCACGACATTAAACGACGAACTATAATCCAGTGCCCCTATTAGTAACTCACCCACACCGTCATTGTTGTAGTCTGTAACGACCGGTTTGCTATAGTTATAGACATCTTCGCCAACCTCAGCACTTATCGCAAAGTTATCCTCTTTATCTACCGATAAAATCTGAATAGATGATTCGTAACTACTTGTATCGCTAACAAAGACGGCTCTTTCATCATTATCGCCATAAGGTGCCCAACCCGCGGCATGATATCTACTCGCGCGCGGCGCACCTTTTATATCTGACAAGGCATATTCACCGTTGGCATCTTGTTGCGCTACTAAAATTTGATTCTCACCAGTCCAAATAATGTCGTCCACATTGTCATTGTCTAAATCGTCAATGAGAAGTGACATGCCACTGTAAGTGTTGTGGTTTAGAGCCCACTGCTCAGAGATTTGTCCCGCTTCTAATGCAAAACCTCTAACTTGTCCCCACTGACACTCGGAGACAACCACTATTCCTTCTGTAGCTGGGCTTTCTTTACTATAGGCGATATCACAAATGTCACCATGTTCCGCCGTTGCCAAACTGCTTTTCGATACTGCTGAGTAGATTGAGATATCATTCCAACTATCGGCACCGATGATTTCATCTACACCATCGTTATTCATATCACCCAGCACAACAAATGCGTCGCTGAACCCGCTACCGTATAGCCATTGGTTGGCACCGCTTTCGATATCAAATACATAACCATTGTTCGTTACCATTTCTATCGATGCGTCATCATCTACGTTACCAAAAGCAAGGTTATTGACGCCGTCAATATCGTACTGTTGCAACTGCTCACCTGTGCGAACATCTACAATGGCAATAGAAGTCGCATTGTAATATTCGCTCCCATATAAATAAGCAACTTCATCAACTCCGTCACCATTGATGTCGTAAAATAAGCCAGAAATAATACTATCTTCAATAATAAACACCGCTTCTGCGTTACTTTCGCGGTCTTTTATTACAGACAATCCCTGTTGAGTAAGAAGGTAGATTTCATCATTATTGTCACCATCAACATCTTGGGTATGCACGCTTCTAATTTCGCCTTTAGTTGGCAGTTTATACGGATACACATAGGTATTTTTAAGCGTATTGCCTTCTAGCGAAAATGCGCCCACGTTGCGAGCATTTACCGTGATAAGTTCACTTACACCATTGGTCGAAGCAATAGCAAAGCCGTGATTATAAATTGGTGTCATCACAGTAGTACGAGCATAAGCCGGGGCCTTGTCCGCATAAGAAGTGATTTCGAGCGTTTGTTGGGATTCAGTTCCGTCTAAGCTAGCGAAACTAAACATATAAGTTTGAGCGTTGAAAAGTTGATTCGCAGGTACATTCCAGGTCATCAGACCTTCCGCATTTAACGAAGCACCGGGAGGCGCTGAAATAAGCTCTCCCGCGACGTCATCGTCAACTCTGTCTGGGTCACTCATCGATACGGTAAACTCTACGTATCCGCCCGCAGTTACTACTTCAGGCATATTCGATGCAGTGAGCGTCATAGGAGAATTGCCGATCTCAACGAAAGTAGGCTGGGATTCAACAACGTTAATACCGTCTGACACCACCATGGTAACTTTAACTTCATCACCGAAGACTGCGCTGTAAGGTGGCAGCGTGGTACCATTAACATCGTCAAGGACTACACCATTTACATACCAGCGAAACGAAATCACCAGCTCTGAGTCGGGAGTATCTGAATCATGATAGTAGCCAGGCTCAACGGTGACTTCATCTGTGGTATAGACAGTCTCATAGGCATAGTAATAAGGCTGATTCACTACAGGAGGTACGGATATCGCATCGATATCTGAAAGCGCAAGGCCAGTATGATTTCCGCTGGCAAACGCTGTTAAATTATTAAAGTATACACCTACATCGTAAATATCATCGCCGTTGTTATCTTCGCCATAGCGAACTGCACCATCAATAACGTCAATTCCAGCCGTTTTATCTCCTTTTACGACCAGCGAGCCAGATGACGAATAGGGAAGGTCGCCCTGATCAGAAGAATATGCAAAGTCCAATTTGCCTTTAGACGCAATGTAGATTGAACCATTAAGTTCAGACACGAAGGTGTTGTTTGTCACCCCTTCTGCTGATGTGCCACTGACCTTGTAAGTTTCACCATTGTGCGTGACAGTAAGATACTGCCTCGTCTCTTCATAAAACGTACCTGTTTGTGGGCGGTAGCGAAAATCAACACTTAAGTAGCCTTTTAATGTTGTGCGCACGCCACCGTCTAGCATAGACAAAGTAGTGAAATAAGACGTTACTTCGGAGCTGTTTTCACCTGCGTCAGTAATAACTAGCGAAAATTGTCCGTCATACCGAGTGGAGTCGTAATATTGAATGCACTGATCATAGTCTACAGTAATCGTTCCTTTACCCGTGTCTTCATCAAGCTTACCTGAGTATGTTACTGATCCTGATTCATAGCACTCGGTCGTACCTTCAACGTTGCCGTTCTCATCTAGGAAGGTGTAGATATCATATTGATCTACATAGGGTGAGCCACTTGTATTGTCACCAAAGAGCGTGATGTAAACCTCTTGTACTGCGCTGATATCCACAGTAGAGACTTTCGTTTCTCCACTGTAGTTCGCATCAGCATAGGTGGTTGCCGCTGAGTTTAGTCGTGACTCTGAGTAATCTAAAGGATTTGATAAAATTTCTAGTGCTGTCGGCTCAGGTGGAGGTGGTGGGTTTGTAGGTGGAGAAGAATCAGAGCCACCTCCACCACCACACGCAGTTAGAGCTAAAAGAGAAAAAAGGCCAGAAAAACCCAAGCGCGAAGTTTTCATACATCGTCCCTGATTTAAAAGGCATGTCGGCTTTTTAGTTAAAAGCTCAAAACAAGCCTAATTATTAAGTTTAATAAAATATTCGTTTTTTATAACTTAACTTTATCAATCTAGCAACAGCGCCTTGGGCGTATACGCTTATATTTAATGTAGGCGAAGCCACGTACTATTATTACTCATCCCATACGACTTGGTTTCTGCCCTGCTCCTTGGCTCTGTACAGCGCCTTGTCAGCAAGCGATAAGAGGGCGCTGAAATCCGCCTCAAAGGTGTCTTTGATAAATGTTGCGCCGATACTGATCGATAAATTCATCGTGTCTGTCTTGTAGGTCACCCTTCCTTCTTCAACAGCAATGCGCAGTGCTTCTAGCTGCCTATGGATCTCTTCTTTCTTGTCACCTATCATGACTATTGCAAACTCTTCTCCTCCTAATCGAGCCACGACATTTGGCGCTTGATTATGTTTAGCTATTTTTCTCGCAACAGCAATAAGCGCCTGATCTCCAGCATCGTGACCGTAGGTATCGTTTACTTTTTTGAAGTGATCAATATCGACAATAGCAACACATCCTCGACAATGTTGTTTTGAAAATGAGATGCACTCGTCAAGGAACGCGCGTCGGTTATAAAGGCCCGTTAAAGAATCAGTCATCGCCAAATGCCTAAGCTTCTCTTCAGCAACGGCTCGGGCTTCCTCAAGCTCTACTGCGTAGAACAAGCCAGCCAAAGCATCTAAAAAGGGCTGTAGAAACTCAGCATCTTCGTCAGTGTAGGTATCAAACTTATTCGCTAAACCGACCATTCCCACTACTTTATCTTTCACTTTTATTGGTAGGCCTAAAAATCGGCTAATGCGCGGATGACCGTGCGGAACACCTTTGGAATTAGGGTGACTGTTTGGCGCATTACTAATGGTAACTTCTCCCGTTAAAATTGAGGTTCCAAAAAGGTTATCGAAGTTACTAAAGTAGAGGTTTCGTTTTTTGTATTCTGCATATTGAGAAAAGCTACTGTTATCCCAAACAATTTCAGAAATCGCATGAATGAAAAGTCTAGAGGAGCTACCGTCTCCTTTCATTTGGCCGACAAAGGCAAACTGGCTATCTGAGATATCTATGAGTTCGGCCAATACGGACTGACACGCCATCGTCAAGTCATTGTTTTGCAGATATGATGCCCGGGTTTTATTGATAAATTGAAGGAGCTGGGTTTTCTTTCTCTCATGCAGTTCGCTTTCCATTCGCTGCGTTATATCTCTGTGAATACCTGCTATACGAACCGGCTTACCTTGGGCATCTGTCTCAACGGTTTTCCCATAACTTTCAACCCAAACCCAAGAGCCATCAGTGTGTTTCATGCGAAATGTGGTGTTAAAGACTTTGCTCTTACCAATTAGATGCATGTTGAGCTGCTTTTCAACTTTGACGTAATCCGCGGGATGAATGAGCTGTCTAAAAAAGCGGGAGCCACTGTCATAGTATTCATACTCAAGACCAACAATGTCGCACCAGCGCTTGTTGACTTGATTAACATCGGCGGCCAAGTTCCAGTCCCATGTTCCTAACTCAGAAGCCTCGAGTAATAAACGCATCCGCTGATTGGTTTTATTGAGCTTGTCTTCCACATACTTTTGGTCACTAGTGTCAAACAAAAATGCTTGAACCGAGTACAACATGCCGTCTTCGCGAAAATTTGCCGTTGATATCATGCTCACCCAAATAGTACGCGTTGGCGTCCTTATCTGAAGACGGCAGGTGTGCGTTTCAACACCTTCCATGTGGGCCTGCATAGCAAAGGTAAAATCACCCTCCGCCTCCTCAGACAGCACCTCACTCAATGCCACCGTTCCAGTGAGCAAATCTTGGGGTGAAACTCCCAATACACGCTCACTATTTTTCGAGATATACACCAGCCTCAACGACGTATCATAGCGCCACGTTGCCAACACAATAGGAGACTTCTCAATAAGCCCATGCTCGCGTTTAAGCGCTTCGTGTTCTCTTGAAAGCGAAATATGCTGACTAACCAAAGCACCTATTCTCTCTAAAACTTCTAAGTGTTTTGCGTCTATTTCTCTTGGCACGGTATCAATTAAACATACGGCACCGATTACCTGATCATTTATCTCGATCGGCGTTCCTGAGTAGAAACAAATGTGAGGTTCTCCGGTGACGAGAGGATTATGCATAAACCGTGGATCTTCTTGCGCGTTGCTAACAACCACCTGCTTGCGCTCTTCAACGACGTGACTACAAAACGCATGTTCACGAGTGACTTTAGAAAGAGTGGTTCCGTAGTGTGCTTTAAAGGTTTCTTCAAACTCTCCGACGACGCCAATGAGTGCGATCGGCACCTTGTATGCCTCTGCGAGCACCATCATTAAATCATCAAGATCTAACGGCACTTCGCTATTGAGCATAAAGTCATCAATTGTCTTTAACCGGCTTTGATCATCCACTACTGCTTGCTCATATTCATTTGCCCTTATAAAAGTAGTAACAGTCCGGCTGTACCGCAATTAAATACAGCTAATGTTACGTTCTCTGTATTCGAACCCATTATAGAAATGGCTGTGACTCACAAGAAAAGGAGAAGGGCGCTTTTGAACTTCCCATGTTATGGGTAGTCATTACAGCATGAGAAGCGATGAAATTGGCTTGTCGCGAGATTGTGACGCGTTTGTGTTACACTTCACCCGTTTTTATTTCATAGGATTACATAATTCATGTCGTGGATGCGAAAAGCCCTTCTGTCGGTATTTCATTATCCTGTTAAGTTACTGGTTAAAGCCCACAGCATTCCAGTTAACGTTGAAACCGAATTAGGAATAGATAAAAGTAAACCTATCGTTTATCTACTCCCCACCAACTCAGTGACAGACCAACTTGCACTGAGAATGTCGACTAAAGCGCTAGGTTTACCTAGTCCTACAGAAACCCTCACATTAGCGGGGCGAGAGTATTCGTCGACCTTATTTTTACGCAAAACCCAGCCTCTTTTCCGTTCGTCGGCTAAAGATACGGGAATTGAAGACGTTTTTACTGACCTCTTTCATTTGCATAGAGACCATGAAAACCTAGATTTACAAGTTGTTCCTGTCTATGTGACGTGGGGCCGTGCCCCGGGTCGTGGTAAGCCAGGCTTAAGCGATCTCATTGCTGATAAAGCGGCGCCAAGTTGGCTTCGTAAGTTGTTCATTGTGCTGTTTTTGGGCCGCGACAACTTTATTAACTATTCTAAAGCCGTTTCTGCACGCGCGATGTCCAATCAACATGGTAGTGACCAAAGTATTGCACATAAGCTTGTGCGCGTAGCAAGCACTCACTTTCAAAGAAAGCGCCAAAGCATGACTGGCCCTACGCTGTTAGAGCGCCAAGAACTCAATAATAGTGTGTTGGGCTCTGATGCAGTGCGTCGCGCTATTGCTGAGGAATCAAGAAGCAAGAAAGTGTCTCATGAAAAAGCGAAAGAGACTGCCCAAACCTACATCACAGAAATCGCGGCAGACTACCGCGAAGGGCTAATTCGTTTTGGCGACAGGCTACTTACCCGTATCTGGAACAAAATTTATAACGGTATTAGTGTAGGTCATGCCGATCGCATTCGTGAATTGGCGGCTAATGGTCATGAAATCATCTACGTACCGTGCCACCGTAGTCACATGGATTACCTATTATTGACTTACGTGATTTATCACGAAGGTATGGTTACGCCACATATCGCTGCAGGTATCAATCTGAACTTTTGGCCGGTTGGAAAAATGTTCCGTCGTGGCGGTGCTTTTTTCTTACGCCGCAGTTTTGCAGGCAACAAGCTCTACACAGCTGTTTTCAGAGAATATCTAGAGCTGCTGTTTAACAAAGGCTATTCGGTAAAATACTATCCCGAAGGTGGCCGCAGCCGAACCGGCCGTTTGATCCCACCGAAAACGGGCATGCTAGCCATGACTATCCAAGCCATGCTCAAAGGCGTTAACCGTCCAGTTAGTATCGTGCCTGTCTATATTGGCTATGAGAACGTGATGGAAGTGAAAAGCTATTTGAACGAACTCAAAGGCTCTAAGAAGAAAAAAGAATCTAACCTTCAGGTGTTCTCGGCTATTCGTAAACTCAAGAATTATGGTCACGGATACGTGAATTTTGGCGAACCCATTGCGCTTAACCAGTTTCTTGAAAATCATGTGCCTAACTGGCGAGATTGTCGCGATGCCGAGCCAGAGAAAAAACCAGCGTGGCTGACACCTGCGGTTAACGAACTGGCCAATAATGTCATGACGCGAATTAACCGCGCAGCGGCATTAAATGGTATGGCGTTAGCGTCGTTATGCTTACTGTCTTCTAAACGACAGACCATGAGTGAAGCTGAGTTAAAACAAGCAATGGGCGATTTCATGGACTTGTTTAAAGCGGTACCGTTCAGCGATGATGCCACCATTCCAGATTCATCAGCGGAAGAGCTACTGCGCGATACGCTGAAATTAGGCCGCTTTGACGTAAAAGAAGACGATTATGGGCGTTTGATCAGTCCTCAACCAAAATCAGCGGTATACCTTACTTATTATCGCAACAACATTTTGCATTTATTCGCGATCCCAGGTCTTATTATGGCATCTATCTTCGCGAAGAAAGGCACCACGAAGAACAGTATTTTTCAGCTTATTGCTGCGCTTTATCCGTTGCTGCAAAAAGAGCTGTTCTTGCACCTTACCCAAGATGAAGCGCTTGCGCATACTGATGCGCTTATAACAGCGCTACTAAACAAAGGATTGTTGCGTCAGGAAGGCGATGAACTGTTGCCGCCAGATGCACACTGCAAACAATTCCACTCAGCATGGCTGTTAAGCCGATGCATGCAGGAAACGCTTCAGCGTTACGCGGTGGTATTGACCATTCTTGATAAAGAAAAAGTGATTAGCCGAAGTGCGCTTGAGCGTGAAAGTAAGCAAGTGGCTGAACGCTTATCTGCACTCTATGGACTAAGCTCACCAGAGTTTTACGATAAGAATGTGTTGTCTAGCTTTATCAGTGCATTGAAAGAAAACCACTGGCTGGACTCTGAAAAAGATGGCAGCTTGAAGTACTCAGAAGAGTGTGAAGCCTTACGTGCTGACGTTATGGCCCTGATTTGGCCAGAAATGATGCAGCATTTGGAGAACGTTACACTAAACGCTTCGAATTAAGGCGACGCTAGCTGGCTGAATTTGCCAGAACTACGGAGCTTAGGTAAAAAGATAAAGCCCATGCTATAGCATGGGCTTTTTATTGCGCGTCAATCTATCTTGGCAGGCATTGAAAATCCCCATACTTCATTGATAGATAGACGCTAGATAGTGCCGCTTCGTATCGCTCCCCGGTAAACCTGCGCTTAACGCGAAGCAATACAAAGCGAAAACGGAAGATAGGCTCGTTTCGCCTGTTTCGCTATTTAAACCTTCGCTGGTTGCGATAGGAAAAAACGATAGGCGGGGTTGTCTGTTACTTCTTCAACCTTATAGCCTAACTCTGCAACATGCTGGTTAAAGTCATCTCTACTTTCTGGTGCGATATCAAAGCCTGCCAATACCAAACCTTCTGCTGCGCCATGGTTGCGATAGTGAAATAGGGTAATATTCCACTGTTCACCTAAGGTATTTAAGAAGTTCAGTAGCGCACCCGGACGCTCAGGAAATTCAAAGCTGAAGACTTGCTCATTGAGAATAGTTGGCGGACGGCCACCAACCATGTGACGAACATGGAGCTTCGCTAACTCATTATCGGTTAAGTTAACGCAGTCATACCCTTTGCTTTCAAGGTCGCTTTGCAGTGCAGCAAACTCTTGCTGCCCGCCTTTAAGCTTAACGCCCACGAAAATATGTGCTTCGCTCTCACTGGCATAGCGATAGTTAAATTCGGTGATTGCTTTTGCCCCAACGCACTCGCAAAACTGTTTAAACGCACCTTTGTTTTCAGGAATTTTAACCGCAAAGACCGCTTCTTTCTGCTCACCTAATTCACAGCGTTCAGACACATAGCGAAGGGTATGAAAGTTGATGTTTGCGCCACACAGAATGCCGCCTAACTTCTTACCTTTGAGGTCGTGTTGCTTAGCGTACTTGCGAATTGCCGCCACCGACAATGCGCCCGCAGGCTCTGCAATAACACGGGTATCATCAAAGATATCCTTAATTGCTCCGCATATTTCATCATTAGTAACCGTAATGGTTTCATCAATTAAACGATTACACAGACGGAAAGTTTCCTGCCCCATCACTTTAACAGCAACGCCATCAGCAAAAATGCCGACGCTTTCAAGCTCGGTAGGCGCGCCTTGCGCCTTTGCTTTAATGAAACAGGCCGATTCTTCCGACTCTACCGCAACGATTTTTATGCTTGGTTTTAGTTGCTTTAAGTAAACCGCAATACCAGCGGCTAAACCACCGCCGCCCACAGCAATAAATAAGATATCGAGGTGTGGGTTTTGCTCTAGCAACTCTCGCGCGACTGTACCTTGCCCTGCAATGACATCGGGGTCGTCAAAGGGCGGAACAAAGGTATAACCGTGGGTCTCACATAATGCTTTTGCATGGCTACTTGCTTGATCAAAGCTGGTGCCATGCAATACCACATTCACGTTTTCACCGCCGAAGCGTCGTACTGCGTCTACCTTGATATCAGGCGTGGTTTCAGGCATGACTATAGTCGCCTGAATACCTTTCATTTTTGCACTGTACGCTAAGCCTTGCGCATGATTACCCGCAGAGGCGCCAATTACGCCAGCTTGCAATTGCTCGTCGCTTAGTGAGCAAATACGGTTATAGGCACCGCGCAGCTTAAAGCTTTTTACCGGCTGCTGATCTTCGCGTTTCAGAAAAATTTCATTGCCAAGCTCGGCTGAAAGCAAAGACATATAGGAAAGTTCACTTGCCACTGCTACATCGTAAACAGGGGCAAGTAAGATCTTCTTCAAATATTCATGATCGCTAACGTGTTCGGCTGCCATTACAGATTTTCCAGCTTAGTCACATCACGCACTGCACCTTTATCGGCACTGGTTGCTAACGCCGCAAAGGTTTTAAGTGATGTGGAGACTTCACGAACGCGATCTTTCGGCTTCCAAGGCTTATCACTGGCTTCCATTTTCGCGCGGCGTTCTGCTAGTTCTTCATCGCTAATAGCAATATTGATACTTCTATTGGGGATATCTATTTCAATTTTATCGCCATCTTCCACTAGGCCAATGCCACCACCACTGGCGGCTTCAGGTGAGCAGTGACCTATAGACAACCCACTGGTACCGCCACTAAAGCGTCCGTCTGTTACCAAAGCGCAGTGCTTGCCTAACCCTTTAGATTTCAAGTAAGACGTTGGGTACAGCATTTCTTGCATACCCGGGCCGCCGCGGGGACCTTCGTAGCGAATGAAGACCACATCACCGGCTTTTACTTCATCGCCCAAGATACCTGCTACCGCATCATCTTGGCTTTCGTAGATTCTCGCAGTTCCGTTGAATTTTAAAATAGACTCATCTACGCCAGCCGTTTTTACAATACAGCCATCTTCAGCCACATTACCGTATAGCACGGCTAGGCCACCTTCTTGACTGAACGCATGGTCGATAGAGCGAATGCAGCCGTTTTCGCGGTCGTCATCGGCTTCGTCCCAGCGACAATCTTGGCTAAATGCTTTTGTCGTGCGAATACCCGCAGGACCAGCGCGATAAAAGGTAATAGCGTCTTCGTTTTCAGGGTTAGTGATGTCCCACTCGCTGATAACGTCGGTAAGCGGTTTTCCTAAAACATGATTAACATCGGTGTTCAGCAAGCCAGCCTTATTTAGCTCGTTCAAAATACCCAAAACGCCACCCGCTCGGTGTACGTCTTCCATGTGATATTTGGGTGTTGAAGGTGCCACTTTGCATAGGTGAGGGACTTTGCGAGACAATCTGTCGATGTCTGCCATAGTAAACGGCACTTCGCCTTCCATTGCCGCTGCTAACAGATGCAAAATGGTATTGGTCGACCCCCCCATGGCAATATCCAAGCTCATAGCATTCTCAAAAGCCTTAAAGTTAGCGATATTACGTGGTAATACACTGTCATCATCGTCGCCGTAGTAACGCTTGCACAGCTCAACGATTTGTTTGCCCGCTTGTTTAAATAAACCTTCACGGTCGGCGTGGGTAGCCAGCATAGAGCCGTTGCCCGGCAAGGATAAACCTAACGCTTCGGTTAGACAGTTCATGGAGTTCGCGGTGAACATCCCTGAACATGAGCCGCAGGTAGGGCAGGCTGAGCGCTCAATTTCGTCGGTATCAGCATCGCTAACTTTGTCGTCAGCAGCCGCTACCATGGCGTCAACCAAGTCTAGTTTAATAAGCTGGTCTGAAAGCTTGGTTTTACCCGCTTCCATTGGGCCCCCAGACACAAAAATGACCGGTACGTTCAAGCGCATAGACGCCATTAGCATTCCCGGGGTAATCTTGTCGCAGTTAGAAATACAAACGATGGCATCGGCGCAATGTGCGTTCACCATGTATTCCACTGCATCAGCAATAATTTCTCGAGATGGTAAGCTATACAGCATACCGCTGTGCCCCATGGCGATACCGTCATCCACTGCGATAGTGTTGAATTCTTTCGCCACACCACCCGCTTCTTCAACGCTGCGTGCCACTAATTGGCCGAGATCTTTTAGGTGAACATGCCCAGGTACGAACTGCGTAAATGAGTTCGCAATAGCAATAATAGGCTTGCCGAAATCAGAGTCTTTCATTCCAGTTGCTCGCCATAACGCGCGAGCTCCCGCCATATTTCTACCTTGGGTGGTAGTTGCTGAACGTAACTTGGGCATAAATCCTTCCCGTTAATTTAAGGTTCTAGGTTTAGGCGCTAGACCTTTTTGTGAAACTAAAAAACAGTGGTAAACCAGTAATGCTTTGGCTCAACTTCCAATACGCGCTGTTTTACTCAAAATTGCATGTCATACTGATGATGTAACACATCATCTAAGGTCGTTCAAAGCGAGGAGCAACAAAGCCTAACTGCTAACACATCAGTAGCGCTTTGTTTTATATGATATATTTGACATACAATACCTATATCCATTGGCATTGTAGTTATGAAATGTTGTTCGTTAGAGGTTATGGCTTTACCTCATCACTCAATATCACGAACCGTAATCTCAACAGTACGTTTCGATATTGGGCAAAGAAATAGCATGAAACATAAGGCCTGATCAAGTATTTTGCGGTAGGAATGGCGAGTTTTTAAGGGTAGTAAAAGGGTACAAGAAGATGTTTGATTGGTTTCATTGGTTAAACTTAGCGGGGGTTGCAGTGTGCGCAATTTCCGGCACCCTGATGGCCTATCAAAAGCGTATGGATGGATTTGGCGTGGTCGTGCTTGCCAGCGCTACCGCCATTGGCGGCGGAACACTACGTGATGTCATGTTAGATGTCCCGGTCTTCTGGATTGCCGATACCGATTATTTATACACCACACTGATAGCCGCCTTTATACCCATTATCTGGCTGCGTATTAGCCCACGCTTTCCTTTTCACTATTTATTGATCGCCGATGCTTTCGGGCTCGCGCTTTTTAACGTAGTTGGCATAGAGAAAGCCTTAGCCAACGACACAGGCATGGCCGTGGCGGTTGCCATGGGCACCATTACCGGCGTGTTTGGCGGTCTGTTACGGGACGTTATTTGCCGAGAGGTACCGCTGGTACTCAACGGCGAACTGTATGCAATGACCTGTATTGCAGGGGGCGTGGTTTATGGAATAGGCATGCAAATGGAACTCGCCACACAGTGGTGTGGTATTGCGGCCCTTGTCACAACCGTACTGTTTAGGCTTGGCGCCATGCGCTGGCATTGGCAGCTGCCTGTTTTCTACAACGACCACCACTAGCACTAGCACTAGCACTAGCACTAGCCTAAGTTTGCTGAGCAGGATCATTACATGCCAAGCGTTTTATGCACTCTCAGTAGATCCCATCGTTAGTACAGTTACATCTTATCCCGACTCTCTCTAAAGTTTACGCCGACTGCGTAGGCTTACATTTTTACCGCGCTGACACGTTTGCGTTTCAAAACCACGAATCATAAGTATTCAGCGAAAGGAGGTTGTTTAGATTATGGGAATGGCTGTTGTTAAAACCTTTGCAGGGCAGGGCGTGGCAGCGCCAGAGGTAAGTGTAGAGATTCACCTAGCTAATGGTTTACCTGCTTTTCAACTGGTCGGTATGGCAGAAACCAGCGTTAAAGAAGCGCGAGAGCGGGTACGCAGCGCCCTCATTAACAGTGGTTTTGAGTTTCCCGCAAAACGAATAACCGTTAATTTAGCGCCGGCAGATATTCCCAAGTTTGGCGGGCGGTTCGACCTTCCCATCGCCGTAGGCATTTTAGCTGCGTCGGGCTACATCTCAGACATTAGCCTGCTCAACATTGCCTTTGTGGGCGAGCTTGCATTAAACGGCGAAATAAAACCAGTAAACGGGCTAATTCCTGTGGTAATGGCAGCTGCACACGAAGACATTGCGCTCGTATACCCGGGTGATAATGACGTAGAGGCTGCATTGGTTTCTCACGCAACACGCTATCCTGCTTTCGATTTACAGTCTGTTTATGAACACCTTGCCGGCAACAAAAAACTTGCTAAAGGCCAACCGTTTACCTCGCGAGCACTTAACAGCCCCCTTTCAGGGTGGGATGACATTATCGGCCAAGAGCAAGCCAAACGAGCGCTTGTTATCGCAGCAAGTGGAGCACACAATTTACTTATGGTGGGCCCTCCTGGCACAGGTAAAAGCCTGCTCGCCAGCCGAATGCTATCGCTATTACCCGATATGAGCGAGGAAGAAGCGTTGGAAGTGGCTGCCATTCACTCTGTGAAAGGCGAAAAACTGCATGCAGAGCGTTTTCTAACTCGCCACCTCCGCTCGCCCCATCATACTAGCTCTGCGGTGGCGCTTACTGGCGGTGGCTCAAACCCTGTACCGGGTGAAATATCGCTGGCTCATAATGGTATTTTGTTTCTAGACGAACTTGTACTAATCCTAACAATGATAATTTATCAACAATGGAGCAATGCTATATACAATGGTGACTTGGCTCTTCCCAACACCACCAAGCAACATTGACAACTATCACTATGATAACTAAGGTAGTTATTGGTTGTCAGTGTACGAGGCTTGGTTGTGAATATTAAATCATTAAATAAACTTTCTTTACTAAAAACTGCACTGTCAGCGGAATACTCTAACTACATAACCCTTGCTGCTGAATCCTCAATCCACCCCGAAAAAATACAGTCCGTATTAAATTTTTATGCAGCCTACTGCTACCTAGTTGGACAAGGCAACTACAGTGCACTGGAAATACTAAATGATTCAAATTCACTTAATGCACACTTCCAGTCGCTCATTGGCTTTGTTTATAGCAGGAATTATATCACTATCTCGAACAAACGAGGTTTAGGTCATCAACTCAAAACCCTTTTTCGTTACATTGCGCAAGATAAGCATTTAATCCTCACTGAAGTAAAGCTTTCGCACAATAAAATCACAGTAAATGTTTCGAACTGTCTAGCCCAATTCCGAAAGCTTAATATAGATAAAACAAAAGCTGACTACCTTAATGGTTGGCAGGTGGTATCAAAAGAAGGCAAAGAATATGAGGTTCATATTGATACGCTTTATGTTAATTTTGGCGAAGCGTTTACAAACAAGGTTCATCTTGCTCTAAAAAATTATGCTAATACACAAAAATCATCATCTCTGATTCAGGCATTACAAGGGCTCAGAAAACTTTTTGTGGGTATCTCCACTGTTTATAACGAAAAAGATAGCCTACCAATAGAAACCCTTCTAAGTCGTAATCATGTGCAGTTATTCTTCCACAAGGTGTTTAAAGCACTATTTGTGCGCTCCCAAGCCGCTCAGCACTGCCCAAAGAGTTTTCATACTCAATGGCGAGTTGCCATTAACTATTACACCGAATGCTTTATCAACCCAGGTGTTTTTGCTGAGCCTCACAAACCATTCATCGCTCCAAGCTGGAAAGACCCAAAAGATGCAGCGCCCACCTTTTCAATTAGCGGCAATACTACGCCGTCAGAAAACCTTAGATGGTTTGCTAACATCCCACTTAAAATTAAAGATGAGGAGGCAGTTTCAATTATTCAGCAACGTGTAGAAAGAGACATGGCGCATATCAAGCATGTGTGTCTCTTGAAATTTGAGGAGCTTTTAGGGCGAGAGGATAGAAATAAAACTTTTCAGAGTGCAGGCTTAGTTAAACCATTGAGCGGTACGAGAGGTTATACACAATATATAAACTTTGTCGGTGCAGATAAGCTAGACAATACAGTAGCAACCTTTTATGCGCATGGCATCGCTGCAATAGACACTTCCTATTTAAATTTTTTGGGGTTTAGTGGTAATGCTAACCAACTCATCACAGAGTTAAACTTACCAACCAAATCAACACTGAATGTTCTTTTGACGCTTCTTGTGATGGAACACCCTCTAATAACGCCTAGTTGGTTGGCAAAATGGGACTTATTTGATGTAAATGGCAATATGGTGGGCTATAAGCAAGTTGGTAATCAACACATTGCTGTCAGTTACAAATCACGCAAAGGAGCGACCAATGCACAGCAAGAAGTGGTGCTCAATGAATTTTCTAAATCTATAGTTGAATTCCTGATACAGCATACTCGCATGAGCCGTGAGCACCTGAAGCAGAAAGGGGATGTGAATTGGCGAAGGATGATTTTGACTGCAACCTGTATCAATGTGAGACACCCAGATAGTCTCAATACTACTCTTCACTCAGCAAATGATTTTTATGATTGGCTTCAGGATAAATCACTCTTTGATATGAACAGCGATATCACCTTGAAAGACGCCAAAGCCATTTCTGAAATTCATACATTACGTTCAATCAGACGGCACAGAGGCTTTCAAATTTACTTGGAAACACGTTCAATGGATGCCGTTAGCGAGGCGCTTGGACATGAAAAGAAAGATGTAAATTTACTGACCTCTTACCTTCCTAAACCACTCATGGACTTCTTTAATGCACGTTGGATACGTCAGTTTCAGAACGCTATTTTACTCGAAGCCATGAAAGATTCAGTGCATCGACTTGATGCTGTGAACATGAGCGCTCAAGACATTGAAGAGTTCTTGAATAACCACGGCATAAGCAACATACCAGAGTATTTCGAACATGGTTTTGTTCAGCAGACGACTAATGATAATGAAGTTTCTGAGTCATTAGCATTTGATCAATTGACATACACGATTTCGACATCTCTTTTGCAGTTATTAATGGCGATACGTCTTGTTGTTGAGAGCAGTGGTGATCGGGAATCTTTTTTAGATATTGTGACTCACTGGTATCAGTCAGCAGTGTTTGTCTTGGATACCCTTAATTCAGACAAGCACAGTGCGGATGACGATTTGATGGAAATGCTTGATATTGCGACTAATAACAAGCTTGATGCTGATTTAGTTAAAGGAGCGCTGCTATGTTAAGTGTTGCTATCGACAATTCCTCTATTGCTAATCTCATTGAAAGCATCGTGCTAGACCACTCAATTTTGAATGGTCTGAGTGCCGATACTCTTGAGGAAATTATCAATTTCTCAGTAATAAATGATGACTATCGAGCTTTAGATGTCATCACTAATATCCATACAGGCATCTACGGTTACGATGACAGACAGCCCGAATGGTTAGAGTCCAGTTTTCCCGCAAACAAATGGGTACTAACATTTGGTAAAGCCCCAAAAACGATACATTGGGATACGGTTTACTTGGATGATGGTAAGAAACTCACCGACACAAAACATCAAAAATTATTAAACAGTTTCAAATACTGGATCACAGCGGCAGATAACCCACTTGAAAACGGTGGGAAGATTATTAGTCCAATAACGGCTTATCACAAAGTTATCAGAGTTATCGCCCTCATCAATGCTATCTTGCTGCACTCGAAGGGGCTAAAGCTGGCAAAATACCACCTTCTGAATGTGAATGATGACTTCTGGTTGAACATCTTGGCGAAATACGCCGAGCACGGAAATTTTCAAGGTGTGTATGAAATTGACAAGCGTACTCAGGCATTACTTGATAACGCTTCTCAGAGTGTTTCTGATACAGACGCACAAACGTTTAAAGAGGAGTTCCCCTACGTTACACGAGACATTGCGCAAGATGATTGTTTCTTATTATTGGCGGAGAGAGAAAAGTCGTGCGCTTGGCTCTTTGAGCAAGGCTATTATCACATTGGAGAGCGCATAAAATACACTGGCACAAGTGCTATGCTAGGTGAGTTGTTATTTAAAGGTAAGATGCTTTATCACGACCTTAACCTCCCCAACTACACAGAACTTCATCTCAAAGCACCAAAGCGAAACTCAGAGTATCGTGCGGTTGAGAATAATGACTCCTCAACAGGCACGAGTCAACAGAATATCTCGAAATACATTGAAGCAATTCGATTGATTTATACCAACCTTGAACATGTAGATGCTGCAAGTCCTTCAATATTGTCCGAGCGTGTCAGCTCTAGTCATATTAGTCAGTTAGTTAGCTTAAAAAAAGTAGGGCGTACTCGCACTTTACCGCCTAAGTTCGTGTTTAATTTAATCCGTCAGTGCTATGAGTTTACCAAAGAGCATCTACCTACAGAGGAAGGTGCTGTTACTTTACTGAATGAAACATTAACGCTGCTGACTAATGCAACAAGCAAATCTACTTTGAAAAACTCCAACAGTAATCGTCCACACCCAGATAGTCCCAAGTGGGATGAGGAACTTCATCGAGATATGTCTAGCTCTGAGCGCGGGTATTGGCTTCAGACGGATGCAATCAATTGCCTGAGTAGTGAATACCTTAAAAAAGGGATAAAGCAGGTTCAAGGCTTTGCTGATAGCATTGAAAATCGACACGAAAGGATTCGAGCTAATGAGAGCCTGTTTGATTTGTTCTCTGTGCTGCAAGGTGCAATACAAGTTTTGGTGGGTGCAATCATGGCTCGAAGACAAGATGAATTAATCAAGTTGAAGCCACATGGAAACCTATCACCTAATGTAAGCCCCTTTTCTGAAGAAGGTGCAAAAACAGAGTACAACCTGATATTTAAGGTAAAAAAAACTGGCTCAAAAGGGGTAAACGCCACAATAGAAAGACCAATTCCCTTATCTATCGCAAGGTTCATCTGGCAACTGGAGCAATTTAACATCAAAGCAAGTGAGTTAAATCTATCTAAAGGAGAATTGTCTCTGTTTAACAATTTAAACTCAAGTCGTATTCAGGTAAGTCAAGTTAATTCCAAGGTTTATAATGCGCACCTTGATGCTGTGTGTGATTACTTAGAAACGGACTTGGTAGAATACGACAACGGTGAGTACCGACGTAATTATGTTCGTCAACACCAATTGAGACGTTTCTTTGCTATGGTATTTTTCTGGTCTAAGGGTTTTGATGGCATGGATTCACTGCGCTGGATGCTCGGACATTCAGACATGGAACACCTATATCACTATATCTCTGAATCGGAAACTGGTTCGGTACTAAACGGGGCTAAAGCGAGTGTGATTGTTCGTGGTGTGGTTGATTCTACCTCTGAGCTTGCGAAGCTCGAAGGGATAGAAGAGGTTCGTAAAATCATTGCGGAACGTCTGACAGGTAATAACTCAACACCAATCACGATAGAATCTGTGAGTGAAGCGGCAGAAGATTACGATGATGAGTCTTATCTAACCATCCCTCATATAAGCCAACTTCAAAAAGAGCAGAGCATTGAAACAGAGGTTATTCAGCTTTTAGAAGAAGGTCGAGTCACGCTTGAGCCAGAGTTCTTTACCATCGAAGATGATGATGGGAATACAACGCAAACCTTTAATCTCATTTTAAAAATCAAAGACCTTGATTGAGGATTATGCTAATGAAAGTTTTAGAGAAAAACCAAACCAAGGTACTTGAAACAGAGAAGCTTTTAAGGGAAATCATCACCACCCCTGATGAATTTAAAGATGATGAAGTGCTTATGAAGGCCCTGAAATCACAATCGGGTATCGCTAAATATCAGGATCATGAGCGTAATATCACATCATGCTCATTAAACACAGTCAAAAGCATCTCAGAAGCACTTCTGGAAAGAGGCTTCTTATCCTTAGATGAACTTCGTATTAACGCAAAATTGGCGATAGAGGCTGCACATCTCGATGAAAAAGCTTCAAAAGGCAACAAGCAAACCTCAGCGGGTTTAAAACACAAAGTAGCCGCTCTCGAATCAGAGCTAAATGCAGCACAGCGCAGCAATGCTTTACTCACCGTTATGGTCTCAGAGCTGCGCTCTAGACTAAAGCAACTTGCGAACCATGAAGGAACAACAGAAGAGCGACAGGAGCTTTATCGGGAGCACAATCGGAAAATTGAAGCACAGATGAATTTCACTTTGAATGGAGAGGTATGATGGCGGTTCGAAAGCTTAAAGATTTTGAGCAATGGAGTCACCTTGGGTTTGATGGCAAGCTTGTCTTTCGTAAACCACTGGATATTCCTTTCGTCACCTACAGTAATCATACTCCTTGCTATGAAGCTAATGCTTACATCCATAGTTTGATGGCGAGAAACTTAAAAAGTGCCACTATTCGAGGGTATGCCCACGATATCATCCACTTGGTTCACTTTATTGAAAAACAGCCACTATTGAGTCAATTCAACCAGCTTACCGACGCAACATTCACCCTTTTCGTTCAGTCTCTACAGGCAGAGAGAACACCGCTTGGCGAACTAAAACGCAAGAATAACTCAGTTATAAAGATTGCACATACCTGCCTAGATTTTTTGCAGTTTATCCAACACTTTCATGATTTGAGTTCTTTTATTGGCAAGGATAAAGGCAATTCAATTCAGATACTTGAAAAACATTACAAGCGCAAACAGGAAGGCTATAGAGGGTTCATTGAAGGCACTAAAATTACGCACACTGCTATACCGACAAAAGATGAGATCAAGAAGCGTCACCCAGTTTCTTCTGATAATGCATTGCGTGTGTGGGAGCACATAAAGACCCAGCAAAACAAAGATAAACGCAGAAGAGACATGGCGCTATATACTGCAATGGAGCAGTTAGGTGGTCGAGTGACCGAGCTTCATTTGATTAAAATGTCCGATTACGAGGAAGCTAGACGCACAAGTTCGCTTACTCTTACCAATTTGAAACGCAAAGACGATAACACCACTCGAAAAATACCTGTCTCACACCTTTTATTATCAGTGATTGCGGATTACATCAAAGTTCGCAAAAAAGTCATGAGAAAGAAAAAAGTCCAGCATGATTACCTATTTATCGGCTTAAAAACAGGTCTACGTCTATCTGCCGATTCATGGACAACGTATATGAACTCATGGAAAAAAGAGCTTGGTATCGAGGGAGAATTGCACCCACACTTGTGGAGACACGCATTCATAACAGATAAGCTTAAAGAGCTTATTCTTGTCACTAAAGAAGTAAATGATAAGGACGACTTCCGAAAGCATCTACTTCATACAGAAACGTTTAAAATGCAGTTACAGCAATGGTCTGGTCACACAAACCTTAGCTCTTTGGATACTTATATTGACCTTGCATTTGCAGATATCCACGGCTACACAGAGGTTTATAATGCAGTATCCCTAAAGTCGAGTGTTGACTTGGCAAAACGTCAGATTGAGTTGTTAGAAGAACAAATAGCAAAGAAGGAGTTAACACCTACCGCAGCGCTCGGTGAAATGAAGAAACTATTGGGTGCTTTTCAAGCTAATATAGATAAAAGCATTTTATCTTCGTCACAGTAAAAGCTCATCATCAAGCGTTCATGTAACTCGTTTTTGGACAAAAACAATTCAGAGCCGAAGGTCGGCTCTGTGCCTTGAGTTCAATTGGTGAGTGCAACGCTATCCTTATTAAAGGAGGAATGTTGCCATGAAACAAAGAAAACGTATCTATTACTCACCAGAACAGAAAGCACTTATTTGGGACAGATATAAGCGAGGTGATTCGCTGCATGATATCGCTAGAATGTTTGATCGCTTTCACTCTTCTATTATGCCAACTATTTATCAAACTGGTGGGTATCGGCCACCAGAACGAAAAAGACATCCACAGTCTCTCTCGCTTGATGAAAGAGAAGAAATATCAAGATGCTTAGTCGGTAAACAATCCATTCGAGAAATTGCCAGACGTTTGTCCAGAGCACCATCTACAATTAGCCGTGAAGTAAAAAGAAATGGTGGGTTAAAGCACTACCGAGCCGTATGCGTATTTCGGTGAATCCGATCGGTCGTTTCGGTTTTATCCGATCACTTTTTCATCTTCTTTTTCGTCCCTGCCAGTTTTACCTTAAGTGATCGGAT